>NZ_KV792927.1:172192-240584 GCF_001808335.1 Oligella sp. HMSC05A10
AGCCCACATAGCCCGGAGGCGCACCGATTAAACGAGCCACGGAGTGTTTTTCCATAAACTCACTCATATCGATACGAATCATATGATCGTCCGAGTCAAATAAGAAATTGGCCAAGCTCTTCGTGAGCTCGGTTTTACCCACACCGGTAGGCCCTAGGAATAAGAAAGAACCATAAGGGCGATTCGGATCGGATAAACCAGAACGAGAGCGACGAATCGCATCGGCAATCAGATTAACCGCTTCATTCTGACCAACCACACGTTGCTCTAATTTCTCTTCCATGCTGAGTAACTTGGCACGCTCACCCTGCATCATTTTAGAGACTGGAATACCAGTAGCACGTGATACCACCTCAGCAATTTCTTCGGAACCAACCTCAGTCCGCAGTAAGCGCGGTTTTTCCTCTGATGCCACTGCTTCAGCCTCTTTCAGGCGATGTTCAAGTTTAGGTAGTAAGCTGTATTGAATTTCAGCCAACTTCTCGAACTCACCATTACGCTGGCATTCGGCCATTTCTGCACGCGCTTTTTCAATTTCCTCTTTAATCGACTGCGCACCTTGTACCGCCGCTTTCTCAGCTTTCCATACTTCTTCGTAGTCGTTATACTCACGCTGCAGTTGCTCTAACTCATCTTCGATATGCTTTAGACGGCGTTTGGAGGCATCATCCTCTTCCTTGCGCACTGCTTCACGCTCGATCTTCAATTGAATGATGCGACGATCAAGCTTATCCATCACCTCTGGTTTAGAGTCGATTTCCATACGGATGCGCGCCGCTGCCTCATCAATTAAGTCAATGGCTTTGTCCGGCAGGAAACGGTCGGAAATATAACGATGTGAAAGCTCAGCCGCCGCCACAATCGCTGGGTCAGTAATTAAGACCCCGTGATGCACTTCATAACGCTCTTTTAGACCGCGCAGAATCGCAATGGTCGACTCAACATCGGGCTCACCCACCAAGACCTTTTGGAAACGGCGCTCTAAGGCCGCATCCTTTTCAATATACTGACGATACTCATCTAGCGTAGTTGCACCCACACAATGTAACTCACCACGTGCTAATGCAGGTTTTAGCATATTGCCCGCATCCATCGCACCCTCTGCCTTACCGGCACCCACCATGGTGTGCAACTCATCAATAAAGACGATATTTTGACCATCGTCTTGGGCTAGCTCCTTAAGCACCGCTTTGAGGCGCTCCTCAAACTCACCACGGAACTTCGCGCCAGCTAATAAAGCCGCCAAATCCAAGGATAAGACACGCTTGCCACGCAAACTTTCTGGTACCTCATTATTCACAATACGCTGCGCTAAACCCTCGACAATGGCCGTTTTACCCACACCCGGCTCACCAATTAAGACCGGGTTATTTTTGCTGCGACGCTGGAGGATCTGGATAACGCGACGAATTTCATCATCACGCCCAATCACCGGATCGAGTTTACCTAGACGGGCTCGTTCAGTTAAGTCTAAAGTATACTTTTTCAAGGCTTCACGATTGGACTCGCCCTCAGCATCCGTGACATTTTCACCGCCACGCACATCATCAATGGCTTTGGCTAAGGCTGCCTTATTCATACCGGCGGCTTGTAACGCACGACCCGCAGGTCCTTTATCGTCAGCAAGGGCTAGTAAAAACAGCTCGCTTGCCACAAACTCATCGCCACGGTCTAAGGCCTCCTTATCCGTGCGATTAAGTAAATTATTTAAGTCTCTACTGATTTGTAGATTCGTATCGCCGCTTACCTGTGGTAGCTGGCTAATTTCTGCATCCAAGGCAGTGCGCAGACGATTCACTTGTACCCCAGCACGGGCCAATAAACTACTGGCTCCGCTATCAGGATCGGAAATAAGAGCCATCAACACATGCACTGGCTCGATATACGCATTGTCGTGGTGTACAGCAAGACTTTGAGCATCACCCAAAGCCTGTTGAAACTTAGTAGTTAATTTATCAAATCTCATAATGAATACACCTTCAAAAATAATTATCGGGAGCTAGGACCTATTTGTCTTACTTGCCACAAACTGTCGACTCCCTTGCTATGCTTAGTAGATAAGGTGAGCTTCTGTTTTTTCAAGGGCTTATCATGAGATTTTCACAAGAATTTGCTAAACTGCAGACTCTAATTTTAGTCTTTACCACGGTACGATAAACACAGATTGTATGTATACCCCTTTACCAACGCCCCATTATGTTGTACTTGACACCTGCGTACTCATTTCCAACACCGTCAGAAAGCTGTTGATGCGTCTAGCCCAACATCAATGCATTGCACCAATCTGGGGTGAGTATATCGGCGAGGAGTGGCGGCGCAATATCCCAAAGATCTGGGATGTGAGTGAGGATTTTGCCGAGCGTGAGTGGAATTTTATGCAGCAGCAATTCCCTGAGGCCAATATGGGCGTGGTGCACGCCTATGAAAAGCACTTGCGCTACAGTGATAAAAAGGATCATCATGTCATTGCCTGCGGCCTATGTATGCAACAAAAAGCGCCGCAGCATATGATTTCCATTATTACTTGGAACCTAAGGGACTTTGCCCGACGGGAGATTCGCGAACTAGGCCTCTTTTTATACAGTCCCGATCAACTGCTGAGCATGCTCTGGCCCGAGCATAAGGCTCTGATGATGGATTTATTCGAGCTCTTTGCGATTGATGCGATGGAGGTCGACAAGCCAGTACTGAGTGTGCCCGAGTTTCTTAAGCGTGAACGCTTATTTGCGCTCAAAAAGCTCTATGAGCTTGAACTTGAGCAGCAGGCACACCTCAATTAGCAGCTAGCCCGCCGGGCAATAGTCCGGATAGCGCGCCCCTGGATGCAGTAAGGCTGCGCCTAGCGCCTGTATATCCTCTAGCGTCGCCTGCTTGTGCTGATTTTCAACCCAACGGCTCAATTGTCCGCAATGCATCCATGCAATGCGATCCCCCATGGCTAAAGCCTCGGACTGATGGTGCGTGACTAAAATGGCGGAGAGATTATTTTGCTTAAGAATATCGCGCACCTCCATGGCTAAGCGCTCACGGGTGTCCACATCCAGATTAGAAAAAGCCTCATCTAATAGCAATAATCTTGGTTTTGGCGCAATCGCCCGGGCCAAGGCCACTCGCTGCTGCTGCCCACCAGATAACTCATGCGGATAGCGCTTGATAAACTGGCTTAAACCAACCAACTCAAGCATTTCTTCCACGCGCGCCTTGGCGGCTTTTTTATCCCATTTATGTAGACCGAAACGAATATTACTTTCCACCGTAAGGTGCGGAAACAGCGCATAATCCTGAAACATCATGCCGATATGACGTTCTTCCGGCGCCAATAACCGCCCAGGTAGCGATAACACGCGCTCATCTAATAAAATACGACCCGCAGTAATTGGCTCAAAACCGGCAATGGCTCGTAAGACCGTGGTTTTACCACAACCGGAAGGTCCAAGCAGACAGACTATCTCACCCTGCTCCAAGCGCATACTAAAGTCATGCACTACACGATTGCTGGTATTTGCATTCGCATAAACAACATCAACGCTTTCTAAGCTTAATAAACTCATACTTAATCTTAATACTTAATCTTCTCTTGACTGCGGGCTAGGAAAATCACCGGAATCAATCCCACTGCCACAATTAATAAGGCAGCAATCACACCCTCTTCGTAGGTACCACGCGCCGCTTCGGCATACAGCCAAGTGGCTAAGGTTTCAAAATTCATGGGGCGCAGCAATAAGGTAATCGATAATTCCTTCATGGTATCGACAAAAACCAATACCGCACCCGTACCAATGGCCGGCTTTAATAGCGGCAAATGCACCAGCAAAAAGGTCTCTCTATAACTACGACCCAAATTACGCGCAGCGGTATCCAGTTGGGGTGGAATACGCTCATACCCAGCTTCTAAGGCACCGATGGTCATTGCCAAAAAACGTACCATATAAGCAATCACCAAACCGCTAATCCCACCCATAATATATAGCTGTGGCGGCAAACTAAAGAGCTTAGTCAACACACTTGCAAGTGCTGAATCGGCCCAAGCATACGGGCTTAATAAGCCGATAGCCAAGACCGTCCCAGGAATGGCATAGCCTAAACTGCCGATACGCGCAAAAAGCTTTTTAAACTTAAAGCGAGGGTCCCGCATCACCCACACAATTAATAGGCCGACTAGCACCGTGATCACGGTCGCCACCAAGGATACGTAAACCGTATTCCATGCGCTCTTCCATAAATTCGCAGAAATCACTTGCCCCTGGGCTAAGCGCTTATAAGCTTCCCAAGACAAATACCATACCGGCGCAACAAAGCCTATGAGAATCGGCAACCAGCAATACAGCATCGCAGCCATCGCTTGCCATCCCTTAATCTGACGTGGTTTAACAGTCGTCATACGCTGCGCATTACTATAGCGTTGACGCCGCCGCGCTTGTCGCTCAATATAAATTAACAACACCACCACCGACAGCATAATACAGGCAATTTGCGCTGCCCCACCCAAATTAGAACGAGCAACCCAGGTATTAAAAATCGATGTCGTCAGGGTTTGAATGCCTAAAAATTCTGATGCGCCAATGTCATTCAAGGTTTCTAATAAAGCCAGTACCACGCCGATCACAATCGCCGGTCGCGCCAATGGCAGAATCAAACGAAAAAAAGCTTGTCGCTGGTTACAACCTAGCACCCGGGCAGCCTCGATTAAATTAACCGGCTGATTAATAAACATCGCCCGCGTCGTAAAATACACATAGGGATAGAGTGACATACTCATCACCAAAATCCCACCCCACATCGAACGCGCATCCGGAAGACGGAATTGACGCGGTGAGCTATAACCTAATAAGTCACGTATAAAGCCTTGAATTGGCCCTAAAGGATGCAATAAATCCACATAGGCAAAGGCCATAATATAGGCTGGTAAACTGAGCGGCAACAATAAGGCCCAAACGAGGATATTCCTTGTGGGAAAATGAAAGGCAGTGACCAACCATGAGGTAGTCGTGCCCACAATAGAGACCACCAAGGCTACCCCGCCCAATAAAATCAGGGTATTCTTAGTGGCTGCCGGCAACACATAACGCCAGAGATTAGCCCAGTGATCCACACCGGAGCTTATCGCATGCACAGCTAAAGCGGCAATTGGCAAAAAAACAATAAGCACAAAAAGAAGCGCAAGGATGGAACCCATACTCCAACCTTGCACCCTTTGTAGCTTGGCTTGATGACTAAACATGTGAACTTGTAAAACTCTCCAAGCTAGCTATTTTACATGAATATTACTGATCAAAACCAACTTTGTCAGCCAATTCACTTGCTTCTTGACGATGTTTAGCAATTTCTAGAATATGAATTTCATCGATTTTCAATGGACCGAAGCTTGCAACCACGGGATCCAACTCAACACCCGCACGCACTGGGTATTCATAATTACTCTTGGCGTACATTGATTGACCTTTTTCAGAAATCAGGAAATTCAATAATTTAATCGCATTATCATGGTTAGGCGCATTCTTAGCAATCGCTGCACCGGTGATATTGGCATGGGTACCGTTAGATTTAGAGTTTTTGAAAGTAGGACGAATCACATTGATGGCTTCACCCCATTTATGCTGATCCGAACCCGCCTCCGCATTTTTCATGCGACCGACGTAATAGGCATTACCAATTGCTAAATCACAAATGCCGGCTAAAATATCGCGTGCTCCCTCACGATCACCGCCAGCAGCCTTGCGAGCTAAGTTATTTTTAACGCCTTTGAGCCACTCCTCAGCAGCTTCAACGCCGTCGTGAGCGATTTTAGCAGCGATTAAGCTGGTGTTATAGGGGTGTTGACCAGAGCGCGAGCAAACCTTACCCTTGTACTTAGGATCAGCCAAATCCTCATAGCTCATTTCCTTAAGATCTAAATCTTTAGCCACATAAACCACGCGATCACGTAGGGACAAAGCGTACCAATGCTTATTTGGATCCTTAAAGGCGGCAGGCACGTGCTCTTCTAAATCTGCCGAATCAATTGCCTGGGTTAAACCCGCATCCACCACGTCTAATAAACGACCGATATCCACTGTCATCAACACATCTGCTGGTGAATTGGCCCCCTCGGACTTAACGCGCTCGGTTAAACCGTCTTTAACAAACACCGTATTTGCTTTAATCCCGGTTTCTTTAGTGAATTCGTCGAGTAATGGCTGGATCAAGCCCGGCTCGCGCGTGGTGTAAATATTGACCTCATCAGCAGCTAAGGCATTAAAAGAAGCTACACCTAAAACGGCTGCGGCAAAAACAGAAGAAAACTTAAACATACACTCTCCATGTAAATGATAACTATTAGCAATTAGTTTTATGAATTATAAGGGAGCTAGTTAAATTTTCAAGCCTTTTAACTATAAATTTCCAAAAAAAATGACTGCCTCAGCAGTCACTAATATCATGGATTTAAACAAGGACATCACTCATCTGAATCTTTATCAGGCAAGAGCTGTACTAAATTCTCATTGTCTAGAATCATATTTAATTGCACTCGCGCTCTTTCTTCTAGCGCCTCGGTACCACCTCGCAGATCATCAATTTCCGCTTGCATCGCATTGTTGCGCGCTTCAAGGGCCTTATTATGCTGTAGCTGCGCCTCCAACTGCTGCTCTAATACATTGACCTGGGCATAGCCAAAGCCGCCCCAACGCAGGGGAATCTGTATTGCTAAACAAGCCAGCACAATGACTAAAAGCAGCAGTCTCATCGCTTAAATCGTATATTAATCAGCGCAATTACTTACGAATATTATAAAAAGCCTCTATCCCAGGATAAACAGCGACTTCGGCTAATTCCTCTTCAATTCGTAAGAGTTGATTGTACTTCGCCATACGATCCGAACGGCATAAAGAACCGGTCTTAATTTGCATGGCATTGCTACCTACCGCTAGGTCAGCGATGGTGGCATCTTCGGTCTCGCCCGAACGGTGCGAGATGACGGCGGTATAACCCGCACGTTTAGCCATTTCAATGGCTTCAAAGGTTTCAGTTAAAGTACCAATCTGATTGATTTTAATCAGAATAGAATTCGCCACACCTTGTTGGATGCCCTTTTTAAGGATTTTGGTATTGGTAACAAATAAATCGTCACCCACTAACTGAACCTTATCGCCCAGCTTTTCAGTAAGGATTTTCCAACCCTCCCAGTCATCCTCAGCCATACCATCTTCAATGGTGATGATTGGATATTTATCACACCAAGAAGCAAGTAAATTTGCGAATTCCTCAGAGCTAAGCGCAATATCACCCTCACCTGCTAAGTGATATTTACCGTCACGATAGAACTCAGAACTAGCGCAGTCTAAACCAATGGCGATTTGTGAACCTGCTTCATAACCCGCCTTATCAATGGCTTGAAGAATTAACTGAATCGCCGCTTCGTGATTTTCAACGTTAGGCGCAAAGCCGCCCTCATCACCTGTAGCAGTCGACATGCCCTGATCATGAATCAAGCTTTTTAATGCATGAAATACCTCGGTCCCCATGCGGAGGGCTTCACGAAAACTCTCGGCACCCACCGGCAGAATCATGAACTCCTGCATATCGAGGTTATTATTGGCATGTGCGCCACCATTAATCACATTCATCATGGGTACTGGTAGGCTAAATAAGCCAGAGCCACCAAAGTAGCGATACAAGGATAAGCCCGCCTCTTCAGCCGCCGCTTTAGCCACAGCAATACTAACGGCTAAAATCGCATTGGCACCTAAACGTGACTTATTTTCAGTGCCGTCTAAATCAATTAAGGTACGATCAATAAAGCTTTGCTCCTGCGCATCTAAGCCTAGCAATACCTCAGAGATTTCAGTATTGATATACTCAACGGCTTTTAACACACCCTTGCCCAAGTAGCGACTTTTATCGCCATCGCGCAACTCATGCGCTTCCAGGGCACCGGTTGAAGCACCGGAGGGAACAGCAGCACGACCCATGGCACCGGATTCTAGTAATACATCACATTCAACGGTAGGATTGCCGCGAGAATCTAAAATTTCGCGACCGATAATATCGACAATTGCACTCATGAGATATCTTCCTGTTTAAATAAAAAAATCATTGCTAGCTAAGCAATTAGCTAAATCGTATTAAAGGCCAAAATCATCTTCCAGTAATGGCTGTGACTTCACTGTCTTATCTAACATCTTGAGGGTTTGCAGTAAGTCCCGCATTTTGCCAAGTGGTACGGCATTAGGGCCATCGGATAAGGCATGCACTGGGTCTGGATGGGTCTCCATAAATAAGCCGCTAATGCCTACGGCCACTGCTGCTCTAGCTAAGACCGGCACAAATTCACGCTGACCGCCAGAAGAAGTGCCCTGCCCACCCGGCAATTGTACCGAGTGCGTCGCATCAAAAACAACAGGACAATCGGTTTGGCGCATTAAGGCAAGCGAACGCATATCGGAAACCAAGTTATTGTAGCCGAAGCTAGCTCCTCGCTCGCAAACTAAGATATTCTTACCATCACCGCCAGCATCAAGCGCAGCCTCACGTGCTTTATTGACCACTTGTAGCATATCTAATGGCGCTAAAAACTGCCCTTTTTTGATATTAACCGGCTTTAAGGTAGCCGCGCAGGCACGAATAAAATCCGTTTGACGACATAAAAAAGCTGGGGTCTGTAGCACATCCACCGCTTCCGCCACCGCAGCCACCTGAGATTGATCGTGCACATCGGTTAACACCGGTACCCCCAGGCTCTCACGCACTTGCGCTAAAATATCCAGGCCCTCGGCCATACCTAAGCCACGGAATGAAGCGCTGGAGCTTCGATTTGCCTTATCAAATGAGCTTTTAAAAATAAATGGGATTTGCAAGTCATCGGTGATTGCCTTTAATTCGGCAGCGATATCCATGATCATGGCTCGCGATTCAATCACGCAAGGACCAGCAATTAAGAAGAAGGGTTTATCTAAACCCACTTCATATCCTACTAAATTCATTTTTCACCCTTGGCCGCTAATGCAGCTTTGATATAACTCGTAAACAAAGGATGACCGGTACGTGGCTTCGAGGTAAACTCAGGATGGAACTGCACGCCTAAGAACCACGGATGGTCGGCTATCTCAATGATTTCAGGTAAGTTATCCTCAGGCGTACGCGCACTGATGATCAAACCGGCCTTTTCAAGCGGCTCGGCGTAGACATTATTAACCTCATAGCGGTGGCGATGGCGCTCATTCACCGTGTCACCGTAAATCTCGGCAGCTAAGGTGCCTGGCTTAACCGGACAAGACTGCAAGCCCTTACGCATGGTACCACCTAAATCACTCTTGGCATCACGTCTTTCGACATGACCCTCACGGTCCTGCCACTCGGTAATCAAAGCCACCACAGGATGGGCAGTCGAAGGATCAAGCTCGGTGCTATTGGCGCCACTAAAGCCCGCCACATGACGTGCGAATTCAATGGTTGCTAACTGCATACCCAAACAAATACCAAGATAAGGAACGCCATTTTCGCGAGCGTATTGAATCGCTTTGATCTTACCCTCGGTGCCGCGCTTACCGAAGCCACCGGGCACAAGAATCGCATCTAGCTGCTCAAGTAACTCAGTCTTACCCTCTTCAATCTCCGTGGCATCAATGTACTCAATAACAACCTGAGTATCCGTCTGCACCCCAGCATGCATCAAGGCCTCATTAAGCGACTTATACGATTCGGTTAACTCAACGTATTTACCCACCATCCCGATAGTCACCCGATGCTTAGGATGCTCCATGGCATAAACAAGATTATCCCAGCTACTGAGGTCAGCGGCTGGTGCATCAATGCCCAGTGCATCTAATAAAATCTCATCCAACTTTTGTTGATGCAGCATGGAAGGGATTTTGTAAATACTGGTCTCATCCCAAACAGAAATCACTGCATCAAAAGGAACATTGGAAAATAAAGAAATCTTACCCCGTTCATCATCTGGAATTGGACGATCAGCACGACAGAGTAAAGCATTTGGATATAAACCGATTTCGCGCATCTTTTGTACCGAATGCTGGGTCGGTTTCGTCTTAAGCTCACCCGCCGATGGGATAAATGGTACCAAGGTCAAATGCACAAAGGCCGCCCCCTGGCGTCCCAAACGTAAACTCATCTGACGAGCAGCCTCCAAAAACGGCAGGGACTCGATATCACCCACGGTTCCGCCAATCTCTACAATGGCAATATCTGCTTCACCATCAAAGGCGCGCTTCGCACCGCGGACAATAAAATCTTGAATTTCATTGGTAATGTGAGGAATCACCTGAACCGTCTTGCCCAAGTACTCGCCACGACGCTCCTTACGCAGCACCGACTCATAAATTTGGCCGGTGGTGAAGTTATTCTGCTTATGCATCTTGGCAGAGACGAAACGCTCATAGTGCCCCAAGTCGAGGTCGGTTTCTGCACCGTCTTCAGTCACAAAAACCTCACCATGCTGCAGTGGACTCATGGTCCCGGGGTCAACATTAATATAGGGATCTAATTTGAGCATCGTGACCTTAAGGCCACGTGATTCGAGAATAGCACCAAGCGATGCAGCGGCGATCCCCTTGCCCAAAGAAGATACCACACCGCCGGTTACGAATATGTATTTTGTAGACATGTCGATAATGCGCCCTCTAAGGGCCTAGCCGGAAATTTAGATTATAGCCGAGGGCGCCAAATGATTTCATGATTAAGTGCGTCTGAGCTAAATTTAATCCTGCATAAAAAATCCCCGAATTGTCTAATAACAACTCGGGGATGAGTCTGAAAAGCCAAACAACTACTCGGTGGTCTTACCGTCGAAATGCTCTTCTTTTTCGTTGGCTTTGACATCAACCACCACACCATCACGGTGCTCTGGCGGACCATAAATCGTATATAGTCTTAAGGGCTCATCACCAGTATTAATCACATTGTGCTTGGCACCGGCGGGTACAATGGCACCAAAATCAGCCTTGATCTCGTACTCATTATTATCAATAACAAGCTTACCCTTACCCTCTTCGAAACGGAAAAACTGATCATGCGTTTCATGCACCTCAGCCCCGATCTCCTCGCCCGGTTGTAAGGTCATTAATACGAGCTGCAAATGTTTGCCTGTGTAGAGCACCTTACGATATAAGTCATTTTCCTCGGTTAATTTCTCAATATGGTCACAAAAGCCTTTTTTAGACATAAGACATTCTCCTGTTTAGGTGAAATAATTTAGAAGAAGCATAAGCTACCTTATGCTTCATACCTAAATCATAATCGCTTCGTGCAAAAGAACCTGTGTTGAATTGTAAATTATCGGAAAAAATCAACCGCCCACAGGTGCTTATTTAGCCTCTAGAAACTCCTTGACATCCAACAAAATCAACTCATTATCGTCAGCTACATTAGGCTCACGACTGCTTGATTTAGGATAGTTATTATCATTACCGACTACGATATAGCGGTCACCGACTACATCGACATTTTCAATGGTAAAGAAAGGAAACTGAAACTTGCCATCAATCAGCTCAAACTGAGATTTGCCGTCCGGATCCTGTGTATCCATCAGATCAATATAAGCCACCTTACGGATCATCTGCTCTTCCGGTCTAAGCTCAATCTTATAAACACGCTTGAAGTTCGCCACATTATCAAAACAACGTGTTTTATCATCGCCCTCTTTACATGCTTTATTCGCAGTCCCTTCTGTATCATCGCGCTCGATAATCAAGCCGTAACGCTCATCGATCATATTAAAGTCACCAATTGAATGCTTGGCATCTTCTAATGGATAAAACCATGACTTAGCGCTGTATTTCTCATCAGCTAAATTAAACTCTAACATGCGTAAGACCGGTTTACCGTCCACCTCCTCAAAGGCTTTTTTCTCGCTATCCCACAGCACCCCTTCTAATAGCGGATATAAGCTTTTACCATCAGCAGATAAGGCCATCCCCTCAAAACCTTTGGAACGACGCACTTGAAACTCCGGTAACTTGGCATCGGGACTGCCTGGTAAGGTCATACCAGGATAGTCAGGTGATTTCACCACCTTGCCATCCACCTCAGTTTCGAACACCTTAAGTACATTACCTTGACGGTCTAATTTTAATAAGAATGGACCAAACTCCTCGCCCACCCAAAAATTATCCCCAACCACCTGCAAGCTTTCAGGATCAAAATCAGCACCCGTTAAATAACGCGCTTCCGTGTCTTCGTGCGTAATACGGAATGGGATATTTTTTTGTGGATCCTTAATAAAGACCGTCTCCAAATGCTCCCATTGATCCTTTTCAAAATCAATTTTATATAAATTAAAATATAAGGCACTATCGCTCGAGTTTAATTTATTACCCAAGCCATTATCCGTTAGCAACCAAAAGGTACCATCACCATTATTAACAATACCGGAATGTCCTTGAATGGCTTGACCTTTAAATGGAAAGCTCACACCAGTGGGACGACCATTAGATTTACCCTCAATCGCACCCAAGTCCTCAACACGATGCTTTTCATGGAACTTACCATTCACCTGCAAATCCTTGGGCGCATCCTCTGGCACGTCAATTTTAGTATCACCGGCTAATATCAAATGACCGGCTAGTTTTGCTGGGTATTGCTCAGCAGCCTGTAGCGCTGTCATACCAGCAGTTAAAGCAAAAAAAGTGCTTGCAACATAAGCGCTAATCGTTTTTAACTTCATCATGTCCTCTACGTGTGAGTTAAGTGGATATCGATGAAGCAGTATAAAAAGCTTTGATGACAAGCTTAGGTCGCTGTGATGACAGTTTAATGTCAATTATTTTTCAGGAATAAGACGACGGAAAAAGGGCTTATCTTCCGGATCAGTTTGCGGCGTTGCTACGATTAAATCCTTACAGACTCCCTCCGTGGTACCGCTAATAAAGCGCTGCATCTCTCGATACGTTTCAATTTGAGCGGCATCACTTAATTCCGACTCATCTGCCACCCCACCCAAGGCAATGACATTATCCTGACCAAATTCCTTGAGCATCTCATCATAAGCACAACCACAGAAATTAGCATTGCGCTTACCCGCATAAAAGGTACAAGCATTAATAAAGTTAAAACGAATTACCGTCAATTGATGCTGTGGATCGTCCTTAGCATCACCGCAAGCACTTAAGCTTAGCGCCGCTAATATAGGAATTAAAAATTTACTGTATGGTGTCATCATAAACATCCGCTAAACCGAGATAGCGCTATTTTATAATGGCTTTTTGGCAATTAGGGTGGCAAATTGCTGCTTTATAAAACTACCGTCAGGATTGCGTCGATGTAACTCGCCTACGTCCTCGTTATACTTCAGAAGCTCCCAGCCTTGATAGTAATCACGCAACTCTCCCGCTTTAAAACTGAAACTGAAATCTGACTTCGCCGGATAAGCTTCGGTATCCATCGCGCAGACGATAATATTCAAGCCGCCCGCTTTGGTGGCTGCTTGCATCTGCTCGATCAGCTGCGGAATGGTTGCCGCTTTTAAGAACATCATCACCACGGTACAAAGCAACACATCATACTGTCCATCAATGCTCGGATCCTGATTAAGATCCTTGATAAAGGTGCGAATACTTTGAATGCCCTCTTGTTCGATAATCGTATCAAGAATTTGAATCGCCTGCGGATTCACATCAAAGGCATCCACCTGATAACCATGCTGGGCCAAATATAGACTATTACGCCCACGCCCCGAACCGATATCCAGTGCCCTACCTCCAACAAAATAAGGCGTCGCCGCCAGTAACTCCGAATGCGTCAAACTGAGACCATATGTGTCTTTGAAATAATTAGCGGGTAAGTTGCGAAAAGATAAAGCATTGTTTTGAGTCATCGCGCTTAAGGTCCTTAACTAGATCATAGGCATATACAAAAACAGTATATTTAGATCGTTGTATATGTCATAATATTTAAATATTAAACTATTAATATAATAGCTATTTCTATTTTTATATAGGATCTTTTGATAATACACCTTTTGAGAGGATACTTATGGATAACGACTTGGTTGAAACGCTAAGCTATAACAAAACCGCATTACCGCTCGGCTACTATCGCCTTAAATGTGAGCTTGGCACCCTAGATGTATTAGGTCACGCTTTAATCTGGATTTTACTGACGATCGTGACCTTTGGATTGGCGCTGATTGTCTTCCCCTACTATATGCAGCGCTATATTATTAATAAAACCTATGTGTATGATCCCAATGACAATCGGGTGGGTCGAGTGGTTTGTGATATTGGCTTAGATAGCATGCTTGGCTATATTATTTTGTGGACGATACTATCCATTATTAGCTTTGGCATTTTATACTTTGTATTTCTATACAAAATTTATGCACATTGCTATTCTAAGAGCAAGATCGTGCCTGAACCTGTTTAAGCCGGGATAGGCTGTCCGCTGTCTTTAGGCGATGCGTTTCGTTCGAGAAAATGCTACAGCTAAGCAACACACTAGCATTGATATGGGAGTGCTTCGCTGTAGCAATAACGATGTACGTCTCTGGCAAGGTCGAATAACACATTAGCAAACGTTCTTTTTATTGAACTATAACACTAACTGACGGCACCCCACTTCTCCTAATCGGCATCGACAGGTTTAGAGTTTTAGACAGGAATACCACATTAAAAGTAGACACAAAAAAACCGCTTAAAGCTGTCAACGCTTTAGCGGCTAATCAAATAATTTACTTAGGATTTAGTGGCTCCCCCAACTGGACTTGAACCAGTGACCTGCGGATTAACAGTCAGGAATACTGCAAAGATATACAACTAAAAACCATTATTAATCAATAGCTTGTAAACCTCATACATCAAACTCACTGTATAAATATACAGCACATTACCCTACTTTGCAAGCCGTTTGCCATAGACTACGTCATAATTAAGACAGACTAATTTTAGCGTGACGTCAACAATATTTGCTTGACTCCTATTATAAGAAGTCTTATAATAAAACCAATGAGCGAGGTCGCGGCTCGCTCACGGTAAAACCCTTAGACCGAATGTACTTAAGGGGTATAACTGGAGTACATAAATGGATAAATTGATCCTAGTACTCACGTTAGTTAGCTTAGTAATTGAGATTATTGTGCACATAATCAAATTATTTAACTAACGTAGTAGCAGGGGGAAAGGTTAACTGAGTACCCCTAATACTCAGATTATTGTATTTCAAATCTAATAGGATATCAAGCATGAAAAAAGCAAGAAGCACGAATAGTCAAACATTGCACAGCAGAGAACTGCGCAAAGCAACCGCCGCCGAGTGGACTAGAAAACAACTTGCTGAAGGAAAGCTTAGCACGCTAACTGTTAGAGGAAAATCAGATGATATTGATAATATTAAAGAGCGTCTTTTAAAAATCGAAGGTGACTCTTATGTAGAGCGCATCATGATTGCTTTAGATGCGTATGAGCGATCCAATCTTTAATCCATGCTCCACAGCCCAACCACCGTATCTAGCTTAATCTTGCACTCATAATAGCGAGTAACCGCGTCCGCCAATGCTACGGCCACATCATCAAAATGATTGCCGGTTGGTGGCTGTGGGTCGGTGCAAGTCGTCAAATTACCGGGTAAAGTTGGGCGTGTATAGCTTGAAGATGTGCTGCATGCGCTCAGCGTCAGCATAACAATCAAACTCAGCAAGATTTTTGTAGCTTTCTTTAAACTCATCGTGTCGTACTCCGATTTGCATTAATGATGTTTGCGCAACGCTTGACGCTTTTAATAAATCATCAGCGGCTGTTTTATAGTCCTCAAGCATAACCACATATTGCGCCTCTTTTGCCGCTGCTTTACCTGCGTTGTATTGCAGTTGGCCATAAACGTAAATTAGCGTACCCACGACCACCGCAACACCAGCCCCCATTACATACCTTTTAAACATAATGCCCTCTCTGCCAATCGACGGTTATACAATCCACGCACAAACGTGGTACCAACATACGACCACACCGGCCGACCGGTTGCACTATGTGCGATGGCATCACAGCCTGCCCTGATGTCACCGGCATTAATGAGCCGCACAGCACGGCTGTTACACGTGTTATTAACGCCGACATTGTGGGCGTGGCTAGTTAACGCATCAAAGACGTTCTGCGTGATATCTTGATTTGTGATGCACTCAGCAAGCTTAAGCTGTGTTTGCACAGTGACGTGCGTCTCTACTTCTTCGCACTTCTCTTTCGACCACCTCTCACCAACCACCACAGGATAAGGGCTGGTCCATTTAGTAATACCTTTGCACACAGTCGGCAATCCACCAGCTAACTTGTCGGCATAAACTACATACTCTCCCTCCCCCTCCCATTTGCCGAGAAATGACATTAAAAAAGGCGATGCTAATGCAATCGCCCCTGACACAACTAATGCTACTATTCCGTTACGGTTTTTCATCGCTACATCCACTTTTAATTTTTAACGTAAACTGATGCAGCTCTTCCTCTCTCTTATTTTTTCTCCATGAAAAGTAAACATTTGTTATCAATCCTGCTACAGCAACAAGCACACTAATTAAGCCAACCCAATTAATGCTACCCAACCAACTTAAAAACCCCACCGCAGCAGAGCCGATAGTGGTCGTTTGAGCCGTGGAAATTGCAGCCGCGTCCGGTATCTGATTCACGTAGTCACGTATACGCATATACTTCCTTTGGGGCATAGCTGCCTCCTTTAAATAGTCCAATAAAAAAGCCCTCTTTCGAGAGCCTACAATTTCATAATAAAACAAAGTGCATAGTATTTAGCTATGACCTCACTGCCGCTACCAGCCGCTGCGGTTGATCCGCTGATAGTGTGCGTATGCGCTCCCGCTGATGTGACTGATACATTATGAGTATGTGCGCCACCAGAAGCAACTGAGACGGTATGTGAGTGTCCACCGGCACTTGCTGCGGTACCTGATACCGAGTGTGTATGTGCACCTGCTGTTGAAGTGTTTTCCCTGGTGCTCTCATAACGATCAGACTTGGTTGATATAAATGAACGATTAAGTACGGAAAATTTGGTATAAAAATATTCGTGCGAGTGTGCACCCGCACTATTAGTTGTCCCCGACACTGAGTGAGTGTGTGCTCCCGCTGAGTTAGTAGATGCTGAGTGTGAGTGACCTCCTGCACTAGCTGCTGTTCCTGTATGAGTGTGAGCCCCGGCACCAGATGTCGCTAATGAACCTGCACCGTGACTGTGGGAGGGTATAGAACCATTACCAGTATTGCCCGGGTTATATGAACCGCCAGCTCCAATAATAAATCGACCACGTAAGTCAGGCGTCCCATTAGAGCCATTACAGAGCGCCCATCCAGATGGTATATTATCGACTGCGCCAGACCACATCACGACCATGCCCTTCATGTAGCCGCCAATATCTAATCTTTTAGCTAAGCCTGCAACTTCTTCAATTGCCTCTTGTACGTTCTCGCTAAGCACATTAGCAGTTGGTGCAAAACTGGTACCCGCCGCTGTCTCAGCTTTCTTAAGCGCCAAGTCACGCTTCATGATTGTAGCGTGCGCACGCAGAATATCGTCAAGCGTGCCGCCTACATTATCGCCGCCCTGTGGCGTATTATTTACTGCGATCTCTGATAAATCGTCTATACTTTCAGGTATCATTTTTTAATCCTTAAATAAAAAAACCACTCGGTTATGAGTGGTCAAAAGAGGTGTTAATTATGTACTATGATGATGAAGAGGATAGAAAAAGAGCAGATAGAGAATTAGATTTGATTTATCAAAAAGCGGCCTACGAAAAAGGATTCTCTCGAGGCGTATGGACTACTGCCATTTTTTGCTTTGCCATGTATCTAATTTCTAAATATTTCTAATCAAGCAACGAAGCCCCCATAAGTGCTGGCATTGGATTTAATAGCGGTCGTGCCATCGCGGGCTGTTGCATATGCGCACCTCTTACTAATTGCTCTACCAATCTTGCATTGCGTAATGTTAAGGCCTCTGCAAGCTTATAAATTTATTGGAGTGTTGTTATGAGTTCATATCAAAAAGGATTTTCACACGGTGTTTTAGCTATTTCCGTTTTCTTGCTAATCTACCATTCTTTTTTTCCTTATTGCTCATGATCCAATAGGCTAGCACCCCATATCGCACCCATCGGGTTATATGGCGTATTAGGTAATGCTCTCAAATAATCACCTCTTGCGATTGCTTCTGCGAGCTGTGCGTTGCGTAGCGTTAGAAAGTCAGCTGCGTTAGCACCCAAAATTCCTAATCCGCTAGAGCCTGCCATTGCAATCGTCCCCATTTGAGGGCCGCCTATCGAGTTGCCAATCATGTAAGGTACGCCAGCGCCACCAATTAAGCTAACAACACCTTTTGGCGCAAGCTTACCTACTCTACGTGCGGCGTTTATCGTTACCGTTCCGTCTACAACCCTTCTAATAGCGTCTTGTTCTTCCTTACTCCAGCCGCGAGCACTTGGCTTGTTTTTAACGATGTTATCTAGCAAGCCCCGGTACTGTTTACGCAACGCATTATCCATACCTGACTGTACATAGTTCGATTGTGCTTTATTCGCCGCCAACTCTCGTAGTTGCTCTAATTCGCTCGCTTTCATGTGTCGCCGATAGATGGATCGCGCTTCAGACAATTCAGGCGCAAAGGGCGCGACAAAGTCGTCAAACTTAGCTAACATCATCGTGCCGATACGTTTTTCTGGTGGGTCAATTGAGCCTGCTGCATCCTGAAGTCGTCTCCGTACTGTTTGCATCTGCTTAACCGTCATCGATTCGCCTGCGAAGTCATCAATCAACTTAACCGCACCGCTTGCCTTGCCGTAACTAGTATCTAGAACTCCTTTTGATGTGATTATGCCATTATCAGATAATAAGCCTCTAATTTCTTGCTGAAGATTTTTTGTGTCACTTGGCTGTGCTGTTATTCCTCGCTCATCAGCTAATTTATATAGCCTACTTGCCCTTTCTTTAAGCGCCTCAGTCGCATCATTTCGTATTTTTTGCCGTGGTGGCTTACTTATCTGATGAGTGGCGCTACTTGCTAATAACCCACCACCTAAAGCGGCCACCGTTTGACCAACAGGGCCAAAGCCCATCTCTCTAGCGGTGCCACCAGCCAAACCAGAGCCAATCGCCCCAGCAATCTGTTGGCCGGGATTGGCGGACAAAAGGCCCATGACACCTTTCGTTGCCCCTGATGTCATATTAGAGGCTTTACCTGCTAATCCAGCAAGTCCACCCGTGCTAGCCATTAAACCAACAACGTCCTCAGAGATTCGCTCACTTGCACTCTCGGGCTTAACATACCCTACCGTATCTAATGCATCTGACATTTTAAGTGGCTTTCCACCTGCTGCTTGGATAAAGGGGTTTATCATCATTTCAGGCAGAGCCGACAAGCCTTGTAATGCGTACCTTCCTGTCAAGCCAACCTGCCGACCTACCTGCCGACCAAACTCACCAAGCCTTGAGTGCCGTTGTGTAGTCGGCTGTTCTTGAGACTCAGCCAAGCCCTCGGCTTTGAGCATTGCCATCAACTCCTCATCACTCAATTTGGACAAATCAGTGGTGTCGCTAGGCCCCTCTTCTTCCTCGTCCTCATAAGTGTCATATAGTGCTGCCAATAACTCTTCATCACTTAGCTTAGTTAAGTCAAGGTCGTCACCGCCTGTTTCTGCCGCATGCGCTGCTGGAAAAACTGCATTAGCAACACGCTCAATCACATTAGGCTTTGCTTGCTGCCCACCTACTCGACTAGCTACCTGATTAGCATATTTGGCGCCCTCACCGTAACCTGCCAGTCCACCTTTTAAGCTGCCGGCCTGACGGCTTCTGGCTTGCAAGTAATCTGACGCAAAGCGGATCTGCTCAGGTAAACTTTTATTTTGCAGTGGTTTGACGCCGTACCCTGGATCTCTTGCTGTTGACTCTAAGATGCCAAACGGCCCAAAAGCTGTAGATACTTTTCCCGTGTGCGGGGCAATGCGCTTACCTTGTGCGTTTGGTTGGTAGTGATATGCGGTTGGGTCAGACAAATACTTACTCATTTGCCCACCGATCTCTTGTTGCATTACAGACAACAAGGTTCCATCAGGGCGACCATAACGCTTATCCTCAGCCGACAGCATAGCCACTAAATCTGCTGGTAAATTTTTCATACTTTACACCTTAGTTACTTAATCAAGCCTCTGCGGCGCGCCTCTTCTTCCAGTGAGTTTTTTGAGCCGGTTTTTATACTGCTACTCTTTGTATCAATTGGGTCGCCAGAATCGTCAAACGACAATTCATATCGCTTAACTAATGGCGCAATATCTTCAAGCGTCAAAGGCTTTCCAGTTCTTGGGTTTATTATTCCTGCGTTGTAAGCAGCCATAATCTGTTCGGGAGTTCCATGAATCTTGTCTAAGTAAATATTGTTAATGCGCTTTAAGTTATCTATTTGGATGTCTCGTCTACTGGTGATATCTAAACGACCCAGAACGCCTTGTAAGAACGCCAACTCTGTCGAGTTAACAGCCCCAAGCGCACCCCCCGTTGGAGAAGCCTCACGCATTGATTGAAGATAATCAAAACCGACATTACCAAGAATTGAGTCATAGAGGCCTTGCAATGTTGAGGCATCACTTTCTGGATCTAATTTGCTTAACATCGCCCCTCTACCTGTAGCCCATGAACTGCTATTGTTTAATACCTGAAGAGCGCGCCCAATGTCTTGGACCACTGTGCCTCCCGCTCTTGCTTCGTTTGCTTGCGCTAGAGCCGCTTTCTCCTCAGCTTCTTTAATTGCCTGAGCTGCTGGCGAACCCGGAATTGGCGCCGCTTGAGGTAGTCCAGTCGTTTGGTCAATAACAGGCTGTCGTGTTGTTGGGTCAAACACATAACCATAATCAGTTGACAGCTTACCGAGACCTGGGGCAGAGTCACCACCCACGTTTACGGTCGTCCCGCTTTGCGTGCCTTTGAGCATTGCGTCTTGGAACTCAGGCGTGCCGGGCTGCAATCCTGCGGCTATTAGGTTGCGCATCAGAGGCGTTGTACGGCTTTGCTCTTGCTGATGCATCCTGTTCAGCTCTTTTTGTCCATACTCTCTCACTATCGGGTTTCCATGACGTGAAGCCGTCTGCGGATCAATACCACTAGAAATAATGTTCTGTGCCTCGTCCTCTTGATTCTGAGCCCTAGCCATTGTCTGCATTTGCATATTACGTAACGCTTGCATTTGCTCGGCTTGCGCCTTTTTAAAGCGGTCATCAATGACTTGTTGTTGCCCCTGCTGAAAGCCTGCAAAGCCTTGCGCTAAAGCCGGCGCAAATTGACCATAATGTCCGGTTGAACCCGACAATAAGCCGATGCCCATATTTAAAAGGCCACCTCGTAATTGGCGGCCCTCGTCATTGTCTGCATGTAATGTATCCAATAATCCTGCCATGACTTCTTCCTTAAGAACCATCTCCATTATTTCCGCCACCGCCGTAATCATTTATACGGTCAAAAAAGCTTTGACGCTTTGGTTGCTGACTAAAGCCAAATAAGCCTTGCGTCTGCGGCTGCGGTGCGTATTGCGGTGCATTCTTTTGCAACAAACTATTAACGTAATTCGTGTAAGCATCTGAAGCAAATGTGGCATGCTTATCTCGCTTAGCATAGCCTCCAAAACCACCCAATAAGCCTGAACCCATGCCTATTTGCTGCTGCGGATAAAACATCGGTTGCTGAGGGTAAGCACCTTGTTGCCCATAGGTCTGTTCCCATGGTTGTGGCAATCGATTGCGGTTGTAATAACTATTCATCCTAATAACCCCTTTGGCATATAAGTTGGTTTACGGTAGCCCACACCTGACTGATGCGGTGCTGACTGTATCTGTGGTGCTTGTGGTGCCTGCATTACGGGCATTGGCTGCTGTTGCTGCGGGAGTAAATTATTATCTTCTTGCATTAGCTCTAAGTATTTCTGCCAATCGTGCTTAGGCTCTTTAACTGCATTCATAAGATTATCACTTACGCTTTTTGGCACACCAAAATCATTCGTATGTACACCTTGCTGTAATAACTTATTTAAATCTAAGCCATTAAAATTAATCATAATAAACCTCCGATTAAACCAAGCCCGCCACCAATTAAACTACCAGGAATGCCAGCAACGCCACCCATCTTAGCTCCCATCGCCGCACCACTCAATGCGCCGCCTAATGCGCTTGCGGTGCGGTTTCTTTGGTGTGGATTAGGACCTGTGCTAGATGTCGTGCCGCCTGCGCCCATCGTCTGGCCAATTGCGCTACCCATGATGTCAAGCCCTCGCTGATCCCAATTCTGCCGCTCTAACCAGTCCGCATAAGCTTGGTTTAAATGGTCTTGAGTCATACCTTGTTGAGCGTCACCAATACCAAGCAATGCTTGTGCGTTTTGGTACCCTGCTTGGCTCATGCCAGGGATTAGCTGCGCTGCTTGTAACTGTCGCTGTCGCTCTGCTTGGTAATTGCTGTTAGCCATATTTAACCGCTCTTGGTCTAAGCCTGCGTTACGTGCAAGATCTGTCTGCTGCGCCTGTAGTCGTCTATTAATGTCAGCTTCCGACAAGCCTGCGTTACGTGCAAGATCTGTCTGCTCAGCTTGCAATCTTCTATTAATATCGGCTTCCGCTAGCTGCTGTTGCATACCGTAGTCTTGCATGCGCATGCCAGTACTAATGTCAGCATGCTGTTTATTTAACGTCTCTTGGTTTGCCGCTTGAGCCTGTCGCCATGCTGAGCCACCAAAAGCACCCTGCCGCGCCATCGCCGCATCAGTACTGTTCTGCACGTTGTTATTAAATTGACGCGTCACATCGTCTTGCGCTGACTTGATTGCATCATTTAAATAAGCGTTTTGCCCTGCGTATTGATTAGTGCCTACGTTAGTTTGAGCGCCTAAATACTGGTTACTGCCAACATTCGATGTTTGGCCAAGATACTGATTCGTGCCGGGTGAATAGTTAAGGTACTGCCCACCCATAACGTTATTTAAGTGGTTAATGCTCTTGCTGTTAGCTGCCTGAGACTGGTTAGCAACCTGCCTAGTCATATCAAAGCCTGCTAGCTGGTCTTTATTCCAGTCCGCAATACGCTGACCACCATACGCCTCGTATGGCTTCATAGCAATTGCTGCCGCGTGCCCCATAAAAGGGTTCAAGTAAGGCTTGACCTGATCCGCAGGCTCTGTCTTGGTAATACTTGTTTGAGTTTTGCCACCACCGCCACCGCCACTCATAACAGTTTCTCCTTATATTCGTCTAACGTCTCGTGCGTAAAAAAACGCCTAATTTCTATGCTGATTGCTCGCGTGTAATCAAAGCCATGTAGCAGTTCACACACAAGCGTAATTAGCTCCATGTACCATACACGCAGCACATACGCATATGCTTTGTCGTTGTCGTCGCCACGCTCATACTCGTTAGCGTCTAGCCATGCATGTATGCCGCTTGTCATGCAGCCGCTCAATTGGGCTTGGTATGCCTGATAAAACGGATTAGCCGGCAACTTAATCAGTGCGGTTGTAAACGCTACGCTAATATCATGATGTGTAACCGGCTTATCACCGTCTATCAAGTCATCCCAAATCTCGCCCACATTAAAAATGTCCAATAAAAAAGCGACCGCATTAGGGTCGCCTATCCATTCGATGAGCTTACGATTTCTAATCTCTCGCCATTCTTGTGAGTCGTGCTTAAATTTTGCATACAATTTACTATCCATTTATAACCACCTATTTCCATCTGCCAATTGCCTGCCAGTGACAATCGATTGATGTAAAAGTCGTTGTCACTAGTGATGTTGTTCTTAATTTGAACCCTGTTCTAGTAACGCTTCCTTTGCTAAGTAAGGGAATAGGATACCAAGCAGTATTATCTGTCATATTAGTTGCTGTTACTATTGGAGTCTCAATAAAACTAGCAGGGAAATTAATCACTGGCGTTTCAGGCTGCCAACCATTGCCAGAATGAATATACTGACCGTAGCAAATCATCGTGCCATCAGGAAATTTAACAAAGTTTCCGTTGGAATTGCTTCCATTCTGATTCGTGACCCCCGCAATGGCTTGGTTAATGTCCTCGGTCAGCTGCGTAGTAACGTTGCTGATTGCATCACTTATCGCTTGGCCGTTCTGATTCGTGACCCCCGCAATGGCTCTAAACAACTCATACAGACGCACGTATAGCACACGCTCAAAATCAATTGAACCACGCATGGGCAACCGTGGATCATTGTCTAACTGTTGTAAATTAAGTTTATCCGTCATCTGTAGCCATTCCTTGCTAAGTCTATATCTAGCGCCGAAATCTCGACATCGCCAGTAAAATAAAACTGAAGTTTGTGCCACCGTGCACTTTTTAACACATCAAACTTGCCGTCCTTAAGCGGTGAGCCCGCGGTTGAGCCGTCCTTAAGCGGTGAGCCTGCGGTTGAGCCGTCCTTAAGCGGTGAGCCTGCGGTTGAGCCGTGCCTTGTTCGCATGACGCCACTCTTCGGGTATAAAATAAAATGAGGCCGAACTCGCTTAATTGTCGAATAATACGAGTCACTACCGATAATGCCGGTTGTAAAACTTGAGTTCTCACCGCCCCCGTCCGCTAACATTAAACAGTTGTGTTGATCAATAATCGCCATTGATGAACCATCACTAAACCACCTTGGGCTCTTGTAAGAAATCTTGTCAAAATCATCAAATGTTGCGTATAAGTCACCTAACTGGTCATAAGTCACGCCGCTAGATTTATGTTCGGCAACCGTATTGATAGTGCGTAAGATACGCCCCCATGCGTGCGTTTTGACGTTATAGACGAGGCAGTCATTTAATCTGCCGTCACTATTTTTGTTTGCAAAGTGCCAGTAAACTAGACCGTTTTTACGGTCGTAATAACCCTGTGACTGATGTAAATGCTGCGGGCTTGCATTTTCAAAAAACCAATTGCGAATGGGTGCGCCAATGCTTACTGGCCGTGAGCCGTCAAACACCCAAAAGTCATCAGAGCCAATAAATAAATGTGCCGTATCAATACTAACTACCGACTCATGACTTACAGCGCCAATTTCACCCGGTATCTGCTGCCACTGCCAAACTACGGGTGGACCAACAAAATGACCTAAATACATTGATTTTTCTTTGTAAGCAACAATGCTATTACCTAGCTTCTTGGCTGCCCGTATCTCTCCTGGGCTATCAATTAATCTACCGTTAGCGCTGTTCTTTGCAACATCAGGTTTCCAATCTAAATGGTTGTATAGTGCACTACACCACCACATATCCGGCATATCGCCCTCGACCTCATCAACAATGCCAAACGCCATAACAAAGCCTGCCACAGCCTCAATAATGCGTGCTTTTGGAGCACCGGGAATATCTTCAAACTTACCATTGCGTGAATACTGGATCACATCTAATTGATTGGCCGCTACAGTATCATTGCCGAACTGAACAAAGCGCCATCTATTTTCAGCGCCACCCGTGTACGCCCCGCTATCCCGCGTTTGGTCTACCCACTCATTGCCCTTAAGTTCAAACATCTGCGTACCAGTGCCGGCATAAAATCGATTAATATTATCTAGACGTGTTACTAATGCGGCACCAATTACTTTAGTGTCAGACACTTTGTTATTAACGCTTGCCGGCACAAGCTTTTGAGCTGATTTAAAACCTATTTCAGTCGGAACTAAATTAATACACTCCGTCATGACACCCTCTGCCGATTCTGGCAAATCAGGTGCAAAACCCTTAAGCATCATCATGTTAGTTTCCTCGTATTACTAGCCCTGCATCACCGTGTTTAGCGACAAGGTCCTGCTCACCAACAGTTCTAATTGCATTACTGTAGGCTACTGCCCATACTTCGGCTGCCTCGTTGTCCTTAATGTAAGGTGCTGACTCAAGGAGTACAGCGTATAAGTACACGTCTGGGTACTTGGCTAATAACCAGTTAGTTGGCTTATTATTGCTTAATGGCTCAACACTTGCGTAATAGACTAGCTCATAGTCAGCACTGCTGGACTTCGGATAGATATTTATCTGATTGCCAACAATCGTGTAAAAATACGCATCGCCAGCCACGTCATGACGTTTACTTTCTAAACTAGACACGTAAACCACTGGTTTGTCGTTTACCAATACGCTCTTAACTTGCCTAAAGTCGTCAGGTAGTGTGATTGTGCTGTCAGTCATACTGCCAGTAACTGACTTAACCATTTCTTCTGTTCTCAAATCCCGATTGATACGAGACTCGGCCAGCTTAATAAAGATCGGCAGCACACCATTTAAATCAGAACGATGTAACCAGTCAGCTACGGTTTCTTGTAACTCTGTGTAGTTCATAAGCTTTACTTTTCTCTAATAAAGAATTAAACTTTAGTTAACCTATGGTAAGGCGAGGGCGTCATTTGGGGACGTGACCTTGATCTAGGTGGGGAGCCCTGCATTAGCGGGGCTTTCGTTTTTTAGTCGGCATGACTGTGTCACCCTTAGGAATTACCGTCCGATATTGCGGAACACCTCTTAAATCAATACCTATTCGATCCTTAACCACATTCCCATACCCATCATCACGTCCGTAAGGATTTATTAGGTTGTTTTGTTTCCTAGCAGGATCAACAAATACCTCTGACTTACGACTGGTTGCACTTTTAACCTGTTTCATCACATCATCGATGTTGTAACCATCACGTAACACCCTAGCGTCATAAATATGGTCTAAATCTATGATAAAGTTGTTTTTAAACGGATAAGATGCATCCATCGCTTTTCTTTGTGTCACAAGAGAATCAAATTGCTGTGGAGTCATGGCGTCTTTAAGTCGAACATATTTATTGTTCTCACCATTACTTATATCAAGTAGCCCTTTTCGTATGTTTTTAATATCTTTAGAACTTAAATTACTGCGCCTTTGATAGCGTTCAAACAAGTCTTTAGAGAAGCCAAACAGACTTTTCGCTTTTGTTGCACCGAAAGGTAAAGCCAAGCTGGACAAGCCTCCGATAATATCACCCGAGCTTCCCAGATTATCCTGCCACCCAACTTTGCGGAATTGGTCAGCAATCCAATCAGAGCCTAATACCGGACGTCCTAAGCTTGGCAACTCACCATTGAACAAATCAAAGGATTGATTAGCGAAGTTAATCCCATCAATCGCTCTATTTAAGCCATAAGTTACCGCATCCACCGGAAAGCCTAACGGCTCAATCACAGCCGTTCTTGATAAGCCACCGCCAACATCAGACAATTTAAAATCATCTAAAAGCCCAGGCATTAAACCCTACCTTTCCACACTCTAAAATGACTCAGTGCGGGGTCGTTTAATATCCGCTTAATGTGTTCATCGTTATTCATCAGCTCATTAAACGTGATGCCGTTATTGTTACAGTAAGCTTCTAAAATCACGTTAGGAATCGTCATAGCGTGCTTTAACTCATTGCTGCCGTGTAGCCCCTCATTGCTCTTAGCTTTCGCCTCTCGCAGAATATCGCCTACGTCTTGCGCACGCTCAACGATAACAATGTCGCCGCCGCCGTCATGTAACTTTGTTCTCATAGCTAAAGAGCGCCCATTGCTGAGCGCTCCTCCGATTAAAGTTAAGCCGCTAGGTCACGGATAACACCGCTTGATTTCTCATTTCCAACTCGCAACGTATACTGTACAGTGATTTCTTTGGAAATCGCACCGCCCGTATACGCAAGGTCTTTCTGCTGGAACGGTTGCAAGTAAGCAGTACTAAACTTCTCAGTCTCCAACACGTAAGCGGTTTTCGTATCAACAATGCGGCTTGGTACCACCTTTAATCGACCATAGTCGGACACATAGATATCCACCGCATTAATGAGTGTTTTAGCGCTTGCAGCGTCAGTAATCGTCGTATTAGCTCGACCACCAAAAGTGCTAAACTTTTGTTTTTGCGGCGGCGCTAACAAGATTAAATTAGGCTTACCGCCCTCTTGGTAGCACTTCTGCAATACGTCAATAAGCAAATCTTCGGTAAACTCACGCTCGGTACCATCAACCGCAGCTACGTTGTTGTAAGGGTCAGGCGCTACGCCGCTATTGCCTAAGCTAACGTTAGTCGCAATCCAACCATCAAGACCACGTAACTCAGACGGCGTGCTTGAACCATCACCATCAACCGCTGTCTTGTTGTTAAGTAATGCGTATTCCATGTCTAGCTTTAACTCAGCCGACTTTTTAGCCATCTGAGTCGCCATGCGATAGAGATTGCCGGCTGAACGTGCAGCCTGTTGAGTCGTTGAGATACTCGGTGCCTTACGTGAATACTGAATACGGTTAGTACAACGCACACCCGGATTGACAGTGTCGGTAGCGGTCGGTGCGCCCTCAACGGTTGCGTTTTTGCCTGGCGTTGCTAGCTCGTCAGTCGTCCACTCGTGCAGCGTATTAGTTGCTTTGGAGCGACCAATTGCCGACAAAAACGGAGTATCAGTTGGTGAAATGCGATAAATTACATCGCTCAAATCTTCGCGGTTCACTACCGCTTGGTGTGTGGTAAATGTTGTCATTTTAAATTTTCCTTATGCTTAATCGTCTTGAATCATGCCTGCAAAGACTGCGGCAGCTGCGTTAACGCTTCCTGTGCGTTTTAAGCTGTCATACGCCTTTGCGCCTTTTTGATTAGCACGTCTTGCGCCCGGTCGCTCTACTCGGGGTGGCTTGTTCTGTGCTTTTGCTTTGCCCGTCCTGCCTTGCTCGGTGAGGCGGTCATAAAGCATTGCCTTGCGAACTAATAAAACTTCGCGATGGTCTTGGACTCGTGCTAGCGCATCATCGGTATAGCCAAGCCCTTTTAAATAATCTTTGATTTCACTCTTTTCTTTTGTGGCAGTCTTCTCGTCTTTCCACGCCGGAATCTCCGTAACCAGCTTTTGAGACTCTTCCTCAAGCACCGCCGCTTGTTGTTGATACATGTCTTGCTCTTGCGCTTGCATGAGCTGCATACGCTGCTGTTGTGCTTGCTGATACTGCTGCTGCAAATTCTGGTACGCGGCTTGCTGACGTAAATATTCGCCAGGGTTAGTATCAATCAAGCTTGGGTCTGGTGCTTGAGCAATAAACGCTTCTAAGCGTGTCTCGTACTGTTGCAAGACGTTGATAGCTTGCTCACGCTCCGCCATCGCCTGTTGCATTGCTTGTTGCGCTTGCGCTTGTAACTGTGTAGCTTGCGTAAAGCGCTCGGTGCTGCTTGCGGTCTTTTGATAGCCGGCTAATAGTTCCGACTTCGTGACCTGCTTTTCTACACCGTCTATTTTTACCGTAAAGAGTTCCTCTTCTTCACTTTCTTCGGTGTCCGCATCTTCGCCTTCTTCGCCATCCTCTGCGCTAAGCTCATCGTCAAAGTCCTGCGCATCCTCTGCGTAATCATCGGCGTGTTCGTGTTCATCGTCTTGCAGTATCGATACAAAGCCATCTTCTGCTGACTCCATGCCCTCGTTTTGGGTGATGTTGTCTAAGTCCATTTTCGGATCTCCAATAAAAAAACCCCAATTAAGGGGCCGTTATAAAACATGTGCTTAAAGCTCGTGCGTCTCGCCGTTATCAAGTAGCAATGCGGGCTTGCCTTGTGATACCCGAGCATTGCTGTGAATGCCACGATAAATAGCCGGCGCATCGTCACTCTCTGCGAACACGACAACTACACGTCTATCTGTGTTGTTTAGCTCGTAAATATTGGCAAGCTGCGCTACCTCTTCCCACGCCTTAGGCTGCTCTTTAGCTTCTGCCAATGGCTTAGCTGCTGCTCCGCCATCTTGCCTGTTTGTAGCACGCTTACTAGCTGTCTTTGAACTTCGTTTAATTGGTTTAAGCTCTGCCATATTTGTTCTCTCTCGTTATTGTCCGTACTGTTCGTCCATTGCTGGGTGTACGTCTCCGTTATGTACTGGAACGTCTCCGACCATAAAGGGTTGTTCAGTATCAACTGGGCTTGGTTGCCCCTCGTCAATTCCTTGTTGAGTAGCGTTTCCTGCTCCGGCGTTAGTTCCGTCATCTGCAATAAATCCTGTGTTCTGTTGGTCGTATTGGTGATACAAGTCTTGCTCGACTGCGGCGCCCATCTTAAGCGCCATTTCTTGACGTTTTAGGTTCATCTCAGCTATCAATCGCTCACGCTTTAAGATAATGTCTTGCTCAGCTTGCCAGCGTTTAAGCTCCATTTCTTGCATCTTAATCTGTGCTTCGGTCTGCGCTTTAATCAGCTCAGGGTCAGGTTGCTCTTGCTCCTGTTGCTCTGGTTGCTGCTGACTTGGGTCAATAAAGAAGCTCTCAGGGTTTTTAAAGCCCATATTTTCAAGCAACTTAGCTCCTGTGTGATAAATCTTCTGCGGGTCAGCAAGACCTAACTGCATACCTTGCGTTTGCAGTTCTAAAATTTGCATTAACTGGCCTGCGACTTGGTCACGGTTGCCTGACCCTAGACCAACGTTAATGACAAAATCAAACTGGTTGTGCCACTCTCTCGGGTCAATCGTGACCCACTTGTTCGTTAGCTTAATGACTTCTGCGCGGTCTTGATACATGCTCACCAGCTTTAAAATCGCTCTAAACAGGTCTTTAACGCCAGTTTCAGCAAAGACCCTTGCTATGAGCTCTACACGCATTTCTGACTTGTTAGTAATGATATTGATACCGGTAGCTGTCTTATTGAGACTATCCGCCCCCACGCCTTGGCTGTATCGTGTCCAACCAGTACGGTTCTCACCGGCAGTTGTGACTTGCTCCAACATGGCCAAACCAGACCCCAAATCAGGTCTGCCCGTTTGTAACGGGCCAACATCGCTCGGGTGCTTAACTCGCACAACGCCACCCGGACGATTAGTAAGCAAGTCGTCCATATTGACATTGCCCTGTACCGCATAAGTGCGCTCGTTAATGGTGCGATATAAGCCCTCTAAGTTAGAGCGCCAAATACTGGTTTTAACCCGCTGAATCGCCATCGCTTGGTCAGCAACCGACAGCCCAAAAAACTTATGTGGCACCGGAATTGGTGTAATCGTGACAAATGGAGGCGCGTCGACTTCTACGTTTTCTAAAATCGCATTGCCGGCACGTACAATCTTGCGCCATTTAGCAACGCCTGTACCGTCCATGTCGATTTTTAAATAGCACTCCGTAAGCTTTACTCGCTTTTCTACGTTTTCGTCGTGCTCAATTAAAAATCCATCATCACGTGTTACCGCTTCGTTATCGAATACGTCTAAAATATCGTCTGCGATGTTGTCTAAGTTATCGTAGCCAGCATCTCGTAGCTCGCTCATTGTGCGCTCAACACGATGGCCAACAAAAACCGCATCATCAATGCTGCGCGCCGAAGGGTCGATTAAAAACTCCTCTGGTGGTACATTATCAATCCGTACTTGTCCTTTAGATTTAACAAATCGTGCGGTTACGTTATAAAGCGCCACATTCTGCAACGGCTGACCTTGCTCATCAACGTCTAAACTAGGTGCTTCGCCCACTTGCTCAACGCCTATAATTTCCGCGCCATCTTCAATTAACAGGCCAATACCGGCTTCATCAACGCCAACGTACTGCTGAATGCTCTCTTCTGGTGTGTTATCCCAATACACCTTCAAAAATCCGTTCTTCTGTAACAGTGCGTCTTTAAACCACGTATAAAGCACTAGCCAGCCTGGGTTTTTACGGTAGAAAATGTAATTAACGTAAGCAGTCGCTTGTTGCGCTGCTTCGCCATCTTCCTCGTTTTGTGGCGCAAACTCTACTGCGTCATCGCCAGCCGTAAATATTTTCATCAAGCTAGGCAACATCCACTCTACTGTATCCGACACATCGCTAGATACGAATGTAGACGCACCTGGGTTGCCGTGTGGCGCAAGATCACCCTTGGCTTCACCGTCATAGTAATACAGCGCCTTTTCTCGCTCTTCGCTTATGCGCAACATCTCGCCGCCTGTGGCTTTTTCGATCTCGCGCTGCGTGATAGCTAGCAACTCATCATCTGTATATTCTTTAAGCATAGTTGTATTCCGGATATTCCAATTTGCCGCCCCATGTTTCATTGCTCATCTGGTCAGCGACTAGGGCTAAGTATCTAAACGCATCTGCACCATGTGAATATTCGTCATGCCGTGGTGCGCCTGGCTCATTAGTCCTGCGGTTGATTTCGCGCCGGTAGTTTTTCAAACAATCAACAAGGCGCTCTGCTCGCTTATCGATATAAACCCTTGGAAACACCTCACGTGCGGCTGAAATGCCCTCCTCAATGCGCATATTAGGCACAATCTGCGTGCTTCTTCCAAGCTCATCTAGCACCTCTTGCGTGCTCTTTCCGGTCTGTAGATTTTTATGCGCTCCATCGTGCGGCAAAAAGTCGATGCCCCAGTTGTGGGCCATGTCATTCAGCTGCTTAACGTAGCTAGATACCGTGCGGTGGCTGTCCTCGATGTAGTCCACGATGTAAATCGCTGACGCAGAACGCTGAGCCAAAATAATTGTCATCTTGTCGTTCCAGCCAAGGTCCCACACCGTGTGCGTTTTAAGCGTACTGCTTGCCGGCACGTGCGTAAATCGACCGCTGGCTTGTAACTCAGTTATTTCATTGTGATAAATAGCACCCTCCGCAGCTGGCAAGGTCTTGCCTTCCCAAATCCACGCATACTCATGCGCAGGTCTCGTGCGCTTAGCCTCCAATCGCTCCTGCTCCAGCACATCTGGAAACCACGGGTTGTCGTAGTAGTTAACTTCAACAACAAACGCATTAGCCGGCGGATTAACAACAAAGCGCTGATACGTCTCGTCCGTCTCAAGCTCTGGGTTAAACGTGACCCAGATTTCAGAATCAGGCGCGCGGATTGTCGGTATTAAGATATCCCACGACTTTTTACTAACCGTCTGCGCCTCTTCCACCCAAACTATGTCCACTGCCTCGTAAGACTTAATCGATTCGACCGTATGGCTTGCTAAGCCCGCGAATAAAAAAAGGGAGCCATTACGCCCCCTAATTTCCGTGTCCAACACTTCGTAAAACTGACCTAGTCCCATCGCTTGGATCTGGTCGCTAAGCAACCGATGAACTGAATCTTTGATCGACTTTTGCACCTCCCGAGTGCAAAGCACCCTAAGCGGCTTTTGAGCGGCTAGCAGCAGTAGCGCTCTTGCAATACTCCACGACTTCCCCGAGCCTCGGCCGCCGTGGTAAATCTTGTAACGTTGCGGCTTAAAGAGCGACTGAAACTTGCGTGGAAACTTAATATCAATTTCCATCGCCGATTACTCAAACTCAACGTTGATTTTTAAGCTCACGTCGACTTCACCGCTGTGTTCGACCAGTTGCTTATCTAGGCCCAACAGCTTGGCTTTGCCCATCGTTGCTGTCACGGCTGAGCCAGATTGTGATGTATCAATTGCTAGTTGTCGCGCTTCCTCAAGCTCTGCGATTAAGTCGTCAACAGTGATCTCATGGCGCTTAGCGTGCTCTGCTTTTAGCTCAGCAATCCTTAGCGCGATCTTAGCGTTATCTAAAAGTCTGCTTGCAGCAACACTCACACTTGCGGCCGTCATCTTTTCTGCGCTATAGCTCATACGGTAAGCTTCACTTGCGTTACCGGTCTCGATGTACGCAAGACAGAAAGATTCTTGCTTTAGCGTTAATCTTTTAGCCGCCGGCGCGGCCTTAGCGTTGCCCTTGGCCATGTTTGTTTCTCCAACAAAAAAGCCCCGCTGAGCAATCAACGAGGCTATAAACGTAAAAACCCACCGTTTAGGTGGGTTAAATTGCCATGGAACAAATGCCTTATCCGCACTTACTCCACATTTTAGACAATTTTAGGTAAAAACTTGCGTCAAGTCAAGCGCTTGAATGTGCAGTTCTTAATATTACTGACTCTTTCGTTCCAATCCATTCCTTTGTTATCTAACTGCTGAAACTGTTTTGATAAATCCAATAAACAATCTTCAGTTAACGTCAGGGTCATAATAGGATCATGAGTCAACGAGTAAGCTCTACCACATAGACCAGAATCTAACTTCTTCAACACTGGCAACATGTGGTCTTGCATAAACTCTGACAGATTTTTAAGCCGAAACCACAAATTGATCGTATTCCAAGCGTCGATCTCATTTAAGTAACCGTAATGTTCCTGATGCTCAATTGCCTGTTGTGCTCTGGATGTAAAAACAGGCACAGGGACGCCTAGCACCTCGCAAGCGTGCGGAAAGTCCACGGCTTTGATGTGTTTATAGCTAGCGACTTGGAACTCGCGCTTTAGCATTCCGAAGAGCGCTTGATAAGTTTGTCCCGTCTCACCGCAAATTCTCATCACGCTGTTGTAAATGTAACCGACCTGCTCGTCTGTCATGCGGTCGCTTGGCGTTTCGTATTTTCCCGTCTTGCGGATTTGGGGAAGGACCTCATCAAAAACCCAATTCTGAAAATTGATCGCTTGTGGTTTATTTGAACGGAAAATAACACGGTAGAGATTAGGTTCGTTTATGAAAACTAGCTCTCTTTTCTGACCGCTTGATCTGATATACATTTTATGTACACCAGCTTCTGAAAGCTTAAATCTACTGGGGTTTGCGTTTGAAATCTCAAGTACGCTAGCAACATCTGTCAAACAAAATAAAGGTTCGTTATTTAAGATTTCGATTCGAATAGGTGATTGGTTGAATTGAAAAATAGATAAATTTTGAGCATCCATAATGGACTCCTTCGAGATTTTTTGAGTAAATGCCTCTTTTGAGAAGGCGGCCAGGTGCTCAAAACCGCTCGAAGACGGCGGGCATATTTCCCTTTCAGGTCTTTTATTAGCCGCACACCCGGCCATAGGCTTAAATTCTATGGACGTAAAAAAACCGCTAGACTGACGGGTGCGGATTCCGCTTCGAGATGGTGTTTTGAGCACCTACCCGAATATTAGCGTATTGCGTCTTTGTTGTAAAGCTTCCGTTCAAATTACACCTCTGCTCGCTCTTCTTCAAAATAATCAGCAATTAAGTATCTAGCCTTTTCAAGGCGCCTACTCACCGTGCTTTCAACTACGCCGTAGTATTCGCATATCGCTTGAAGCTTCCACGCAAAAAGATAGCGTAATTGGACTACGTCTCTTAGCTCAGGCTCCAGTGACAGCACGGCTCGATGTGTCCGCTTTACCCACGTTAAACGCTCTGCTTCTACCTCTTGTTTATAAAACTTGACGGTGTCGCAGCTTAGTTTTTTTGTGCCGATGGGGACTAAATGTCTTTTTGTGACATACTCCGCCCACTGCTCCAGTCGCGCATTGACATAGCTCATTCTGCCCCCAGCCTCTCCGCGATAACGGTTAACGCTCCACCAATGACAGGCTGACCATAACTAACACTTAATTTCTTAACCTGATTATCGTTGTGATACAAAACGCCCTCTAGAGCGTCTAGAGCGACTTTCAATGCGTTATCTAGGTCTACACATACCTTACTTGCTGTTTTGCTCGCTGTGAGCCTAGGGTGAACTCTCAAGATGATTTTATAATCACCATCATGTGGTTTTACTCGTTTTTCTTTTGCAATCCATTGGGCCGCATGTCGATAGTCATTCGCATCTTTGCTGCGGTAGGTTCGCACACGACCATTAACGACTGCTGTGCGCCAATAGCGATTTGCTGAAACGGGGTACGGTAACGTTAGCTCAATGCGTGCCACTGCTCAGCTCCTCAGTTACGTTTTTTAAGATTCCGCCATTTTTTTCAATGAGGGCCCTGATGTTCGCGATATGTACCGCGGCTTCTTCGGGTGCGCAAGGGATGTATTCGTGCGTAAGCTGCGGCTTACTGTCTTGGTGCCTTGATTCGTGCTTGCTTGGCTCACGGCACGCTTTTAAAAACTGTGGCAAGCTTGGTGGCCAGTCGTACATGTCTCGGCAGTTCTCAAGCCCTCGTTTAATCATTTGCGGCGTGATGCTATCCTCTACGAATGATTCAGCCCATGCCTCCTGCCAGTTATCAATAGCCTCTGCATCTGGAAAGCTAGCGCGCCATTTGCTTGGATACAAACCATCTAAACGCTTGTAAAGCAGCATGATTGGGCTAATATCTTTTCCTTTGAGTGGTTCTAACCAGTTAACTAATGTCATGTTTTGGTCGGTCATTGAATTACCCTCGCTTGTATGTCTAAAACTGATTCGCTGTTTTCACTAATCTCGTTGCGGTTGTCTCTATTTCTGTTTTGGTTGCGCATATGCTCCAATGGGTCAAAAACTGTCTTCTTGTTTGATACGATTTCGTCATCCCACCGATTGCCGTTCAAGTAGGTAGTTGGGTGCATTTTGTCAAAACCTAGCTGCTCTGCTTTGATTCTCGCTTGAACGTCGTTTGTCAGCATTTCAGCAAAGTCATTAGGCTTCATGCCCGATTCTTTGAGCCTTGTCTTGTATCTCGCGAATGATGTTTTTTTATTGATTTTCACCATTCCAGCAGCCCAAAATTTATTGAATGATTTTTCAACATCATCAACTACATCACTTCGATCATCTTTTTTTGCAATGGGCTGTGCGATGTCGGGTTGCTTATGTGTGGTAGTCTCTGTAGTAATCTCTTGTGTAATCTCTGACGTAGTCCTACCGTTTCGGTAGCAAGGGTGCTGTTGATTCGGTAGCACAAGTGCTGTTGATTCGATAGAACTAGTGGTACTGTTTCGATACGTCTTGTTCTGCTGTTTCGATACGTCTTGTTCTACTGATTCGGTAGGACTGGTGCTATCGTTTCGGCAGGACTGATGGGCGTCTTTTTCTTCTTTTTCTACTTCTTTTTTATTCGCTGTGTTACCTGATTTTTCAGCGCATAAAAACTCATTTATAAAGCTATCTATTTGTTCCCAATTCCACTTGTAATAATTCTTCGCGGGCATGCCTTTTTTGACGATTTGCACAAAACCATCTTTTTGTAAATTCTTAAAAATTCTTCGTTGCGCACCAGCTTTTATTCCAGTTTCGACTTCTATTTCTTCTTGTGTTTTGTAAATTTCACGACCACCCACTTTCTTTCGCCAATACATAAACTGGCAAATCAATAATGCTGTACTGATATCATCAAAAACCCTGGCTAATGATGGGTAAAAAGAAACTGGCCTACCTAAATTACTAGTCATAGCTCTACTGCCCTGATGCTTGTTTGAATAGGGCTAATATTTCCGGCATCGCATTAGCTAGCGCTGCGATTGCTTGTTTTTGCTTTGCTTCACCGTCTTGCAAAAACTTTTCTATCAACCAATAAATAGGTCTAGTGTCGCCAGTAGCAGCGATAAATCGTTCAAGATCGCAAAGACTAAATCGTCTTGGGTCTTCTGGGTTGGTAGATATCTTGCGTGATAGCTCGGTTGGACTTAAGTCCATATCAGCCGCGATAGTTTTAAGCGGGTTTCGATGCGTAAGAGCGCACTCACGTACACAATCAAGCATAGTCTCGTGTCGCTCAGTCAATCCCGGCGTGAAATCTAGCGTTAGCTGTTGTTGTGCAACTACTGACATGATTGTTTCCTCTACTTTCCACTACAAAAGAAGCTAAAAAAAGATGTGGCTTTTGTTGTGCTAAACGGTCTCTTTGGACTCTTGATTAGAACTATCTTTTTTAAGCTCTGGCCAGATATCGAAACCGTCTTTAGGTCGACAGTCGATTCGAGACACAGCCCCACCCGTAAACTCTTCTACTGCGGTGGCATAAGCTGGCCTCATTGCACGAAGGCCAGAGACCATTTGTGATAGGTAGCTAGGTGAAATTGAAAGGTGTTCAGACAGTTGAGTCATAAAACCCGGACGCTCGCTTGCGTATTGTTTGAGTTTTGTTAGTTCTGTATTTCGCATATAACCTCCGTTTAAAACACCTTGATTTTAGCATTTGTTTTAGCAAAATACAAGCTTATGCGAAATTAGCAAAGGATAAAATGCGAATATGAATGACATTAGAGAAATTAGAAACAAGAATCTGCGCGACTTAATTGACCGGCAATGCGGTGGTTCTCAGACTGTTTTTAGTGAGCGGACTGGGATATCACTTTCGCAAATCGGGCAATGGCTTGCTGACTCTGATAGTCCATATGCTAGAAATATGAGCGAGAGATCAGCTCGCAAGATTGAAGATGCGCTAAATTTAACGCCAATGTCACTAGACACGCCTAGCGTAAGCTTCCCGATTGCGGATAGCCCAGAATCATCATTGGCGCCTGCTGGTTACATCCGACTGGATTATTTAGAAGTCGAATCCTCTGCCGGCAAGGGTCGAAGTGTTGATTATGAGATGCCCGTATTGCACAAGCTCGATGTATTGGAGGATTGGGCTATTAGCGCTCTTGGCCGTAATGCTCAAGATCGCATAAAAATTATTAACAACGTCGGTGACAGCATGGCCCCAACCATCCTAGATGGCGACATTCTCTTTGTTGATGTGACAGCCAAAGCGTTCGAAGCCGAAGGTATTTATGTCATTAACTTTAATGATGTGCTACTCACTAAGCGGCTAGTGGCTCAACCAGACGGCAAGCTACTGATTGTGAGTGATAATCGTGACGTTTACAAGCCTATTGAAGTTTCTTATAAGGAAGTTCACGACCTAAACATCTGCGGCCGCGTCAGGGCGTGGTGGTCGTTGAGGAAGTATTAAATGAGGAGACATAACATTGAACTTACTTAAACTTATGCCTGCCGTTTTGTCGGCATTTTTTTTATATGGCTGTGCTTCTGCTACTAAAATGTACGCCCCCGATGGCAAAGAAATGATTGCTATTGATTGTAGTGGCGCTGCTATTAGTCCAACACTCTGTTATAAAAAAGCCAGTGAAGTTTGCGGAGATAAAGGTTACGTAATACTAGGCAAAGATGGTAAAGCAACACCCACTTCAAGCGGTTATGGCCACGTAAACGCCTACCAAGGTCTTGTCGTTCAGCAATCAGTAATGATTGTGCATCGCAATTTATACATTCGATGTAATTGAACCTAAAAGATATTTGAGAAGTATAAAAAACCGAGCCGTAAAGCTCTTTTGTTTGTGGATTATGTAACGAAAATTTATGTTATGTAAAAAGTATCTAGGTGATTATTATGGCAACAAAAATAACTACTATCAATATAGAAAAATTTAGACGATTAAAAAATCTAGAGATAAAATTAGCAGATAGAATTACATTGATTTGCGGAAAAAATAGTACCGCTAAATCAACGATTTTAGGAATAATAGCTCAAGTCTTCAATTTTGAAAAAGATTATAAAAAAAACGAAGAACTTTCTTACACTACAATTTCTGGTAAACAATTTAAATCGGTTTTCTCAGATCACTTTCGATTCTCTCCTAAAACGGATAAGCCTGGGTCGATGAATCTTAATTTTGAAGTTTTTGATGCTTATCAAAACAAAACAGTAAAAGCAAGACTGGAGTTAAGTGATAGTTCAGATAGGAAAAACTCTAGGCCGATAGTCAGGCAATTGGATGAAAATGGAAAGATTTTATTTAGCAGAAACTTCACACATCCAGTGATACATCTCGGGCTTGGTCGGTTAATGCCTATAGCATTAAGAAAGCAATACAATGAAGCTGTTTTTGAATATCTAGAACAGGAAGAAAACAATAAAGAGTTCCGCTTCTTAACTAATAGAATTCTTCTAAAAATGCACAGACCTGCTAAGAAGGTAACTCCTACAAAGGGTTCTATTTTCTCAACTGTAGCACACGGCGATGAATATGACCAAGACTCAGTTTCAGCCGGTGAGGACAATGTAGGACAAATAGTTTTAGCATTGCTTTCTTTTAAAAAACTAAAAGAAGAGTACATGGATTACCACGGCGGTACTCTGTTGATAGATGAAGCTGATGCTGGCTTATATCCAGGCGCGCAGGAAGAGTTTATTAAAGTTTTAAATGAATATGCTACTAAGTATAATCTTCAAGTTGTAATGACAAGCCACTCACCGATCATGATAAACAATGTACTTAAGCTTGGCAAAGTTAATAGTACTCTTTATTTAACCGACTCTTACGGCGACATTGAAATTAAAACAGATTGGAATTGGAATCAAATTGAATGTGACTTATTCGTAAAAACAGCAAACGATTCTAGCGCACTAAATATTCCTAAAATTGATTTTTATTTTGAAGATCAAGAGGCTATTGATTTCCATAAAAAAATTCTCTACAGATCCAAACTAAATAAACATATAAGGATAATGCAAGGAATTTCACTAGGATGCTCCAACTACAAGGATCTTGCTTCAAAAAAAATACCAACCTTCTATAATGAATCTGTAATTGTTTTAGATGGTGATCAAAGAGGTGGAAAAAAATTCAAGAATTTTCTTTTTTTACCTACTCAATTAGCGCCCGATCAACTCCTTTACTTGATTTTAAATAACTTAGATGAAGGTGATGATTATTGGCGAGAAAACCCTAAGGGAACAACCAAAGCCATTTTTTCAAGGGCCGCCCAAGAAATTAGCAACACATTAGACATTGTTGGACACTTAAGCGAAGAGGAATTTAACCAAAAAATAATCAACTATCAAAACAATAACACTTCTAGCTCAAACCAGCAAAAACAAGGTAAGTTAAGAAGAAAATTTAAAGATTTTTATAATCATGTTGAAATAAAAAAACTCATCAATATAAATGGACAATATAATCCATTCCTTTATTACTTGAAAACGAAGCCAAATCTTTCTGAAACATACATTAATAATATGCAAGAAGCCATGGAGTATGTACTCACATCTTCTAAAGGCTTCACAAAAACTTTTATCGAACAAAATTATTTTAACTAGCTCTGGCCAAACGAAATTAAATACACTAAAATCCAAACATGAGCAGATTTTACACCCCTCTTCGTTACCCTGGCGGCAAAGGTAAGTTCACCCCCTTCATTGAGTCTTTAATTAAGACCAATGGGCTTCGTGGCGGACACTACCTAGAAGTATATGCTGGTGGTGCCGGGGTTGCGTTAGAGTTGCTATTTAATGGAACTGTATCAGATATCCATATTAATGATTTGGACCCAGCAATAGCTGCTTTCTGGAAAGCTAGCGTTCAATATACAGACGACTTAATAGCTAAAATTCGTGAAGTGGATATCACAATGGATAACTGGTATCACTACAAAGCCATCATGGAGGACGTTGATAATAACGACACCCTAGAAAAAGGTTTCGCCACTTTCTTCATGAATCGTTGTAATCGTTCAGGCATCTTAAAAGGCGGTGTTATTGGTGGCAAAGCCCAAGCAGGGAGTTGGAAATTAGATGCTCGCTTTAATAAAATAAGCCTTATCCCCCGTTTTGAAAGAATAAAGCTATTTAAAGACAGAATTCATGTGTATTCAGAAGACGCAAAGGATCTATTACAGCGTTGTGAGGATATTCTTCCGTCTAAAAACTCGCTTATTTATCTAGACCCTCCTTATTATGAAAAGGGTCAAGGGCTATATCGAAACTTTTATAACCATCAAGATCATATTGATATAAAAAAAACCTTAGATAATATTAAATATCCTTGGCTAGTGTCTTATGATAATGCCCCAGAAATTAGAAAGATTTACCAAGGCTATCGAACACAAAACCATATACTTACTTATACAGCTCAAGAAAAAAAACTTGGCGACGAAATATTATTCTTTAGTAATGAGCTTAAAATTCCGACAAAAGGGCTTCGTCAAACAGCTTAACTTGTCTTATGTCGACCCGCCCAACGGTTTTTTATCGATAGCTCCTACCTAATAAATCTATACAAAAATACTATGGTTATGAGCTAGCTATCATTAACTCAAAACTTAATCGTAAAAGCTTAATACTGACTTGGCAGTGTCATACAAAAGATAAAGCCCATAAATAAAAACGCTGATTAATAAAATCTCTAAACCTATATGGATATGTGTACTAAAGTGGACAAACGGGAGTTTCTCAGATGTAAGCATCGATAACATCATGGCCGCGATTACAGCACCTATTTGCTCTCTAATTGAGAGTAAGAGCTCCTTTTTAGTATTCTTAAAAGCTTGATCTACAGCCGTATTATGCTCACGGCTTATTTCAAACATTTTAGCTAAAATAACCGCCATAGTAGCCGTATTGATAGCCAAAACAGTGATTAAAATAGTAACTAGATTTGAGCGCAAAAAATCACCTAGGTAATCTAAACCTAGCAAACATTGGACAAAATACAACATTGTTGCAATTGCCATAGATTTTAAAAGATTATTTACGATGCTCATAAAAACTTATCTAGTGTCTCTTGAACTGCTTCAATGTCGTTTCCAATAATTGTCAAATCATCAAGCGCAACTGAAGTAACGTTATTTTTGGTATCAATCGTCCTTCTCAACCCTTTGACTTTCATTTTAATATAGCCACCCCCTTTACTGCTGTAATCAACCATATCTTTTAATTGTGGATTATCTTTCGAAATATTTAACTCTTGAAAACTTTCAGCTGACAGTCCTAGGTTAGAAGTAGAAGCATTAGTTCTTTTGGCAAGTTTCTTTAGGTCTTCACTTAAAGAATGTGAAATATTTGCCATGTTCGGAGTCACTAAGTGAAACTCAATCTTTTCAACTTTTTTATCTTCAACTAAACTCCAAAAGCTCTCTTGGTTAAAAATAGGATTTATATGTGTATTTAGATTATGCTGACGCAAAATCTCATTTAACCTTTTTTCAAGCTCATTAATAAGGGTTGTGGTAGATGCTGCTACTTGAGTTCGATGCTCTACTGCGATAAGTTGCTTTTCGGGATCATTCCAAATTAAGACATAACTCCGTGGCCAAGTAACATCTCTTTGCGTCGTAAAATCCTCTGTATCTATTTTAATCGACTTTGGTTTTGCTAGCCAGAAAATAAAGAATGAGTTTTGCTTATTAAATTCATCTTTAGGATATATTTTTTTTAACCTATATTTATCTTGCGTGCCATCAATCTCACCTAGAGTGGCTTGATGAGCAAGATAATTAAATGCTTCCATGAAGTACTCGTTCTTTCGAGCAATGACCTCATCAACAGTGTGTTGACCTTCCTCTAAAGGTAACTTCTCTTGAATGCGCTGATTCGGATTAATCTGATATCGATAAAGATGAAATATACGTTGCTCACTCATACCCTAAAACCTCAATTAATAAGAAACCTATATTGCGAACAAATATACTTTGAGATAAAACGCATCAAAAGTAAGGGTAAATTACTCTTATTTAAAGGCTTCTATGAATTTTTAAATCTAGAAATTTAACAATTTACGAACTAACAGCTTTCCGAGGCTGTTTACACCCCTAATGACAATGCCTTCCCCCATTCTTGTTGTCATTATGACAGCCGTTTCTATCAGTGCGTCCACTGTGGGCATGTGCCGGCGAGATAACAGATAGTGTGACCAAACAAAGCATAAATGCAGCGATTAGTTTTTTCATAAGTGTTTCCTTTACATATTATTGGATTATTGACAAGGTTTGGCGTCGCCTAACTGCTTTTCCTAAATCCTGCTGCAATCCATACGATCGTATAAAACATTATCCACAGCAAGGCGACCGGAACAATAATAAACGAGAAAATATAAAACAACGCTTCCGAATAACTTATGTCTTTAGCGCCGTCATAATAATAGTCACCCTTGCCAGGTTCCTTTATACCAAAATAATTAAAAACCTCTTTTTTCTTTGCATAATAGCTAGATCCCACGTCAGCTTTTGCTAAGCTTTCAATTTTCGCCTTAAGATCATTGTGGCCATACAAATAAAAATAGATGGCTTCATCACTATACCCTTTTTCCCTTATCTTTTTTAAGACAACATCACGCCACTCGTCTCCTGACGCGTTAGGGTCTCGACTATTCTGACTTGGCTCACGTTGTTTCTTATAGTCCTCTACAAGATTAAAAATTTCGCCCCCTTTTTTATGCATTTGAATTTTGTAATGAATATTTGAAACGGGTTCATATATCAAAAAACCGCCAGCAATAGCAAAAATAAAGCTTAAAACAAAAACTATTCTAAAAAAACCTTTTTTCACAAATAAGCCTATTAATCAAAAATCAACGTTACACATTATTACATAATCAACTTTCGCATATGCTTGACTTATGCTTTATCTCTTGCTAAAGTTAATACAACAAAAGCGAAAATGCTTTAGCAAACCGAACATCTCGGTATAAAGATGGAGCCGAGGACGACGCCTCTAACAAGGAAGAATCGGAGCAGGAAACGGGAGTTAGCTTGGAACCGGAGTACTTAAGCTGCTACGTGCCAGTATCTGGGAACAGCGTAGCAAATAGCTTTAAGCGTTTTCTTGGAGAGCGTTTAAAGGTGTTGATTGAACTTAGGTGAGAGATTGCGGCGTAGAAAAAGGCGGAGTGTTCTAGGCACCCCGCCTGATTCTAGTAGGTCACAACGAGAATCAATATCGCGATTGCGTAAACAATCTTTGCGATATCAATATTAACGTTCACCTTTACATGGGTCTTTTTCATCGCAGTAAGCATCCGAAAAAAGTCCATGCCGGCACGGACATTAATCCGTTGTGTATTTGTATAGCGCCCTTGCTGGCGCTTGCGGATAAGCCTCTAGAGTCCTTTCTCCGCACAAGGTTCGTCATTGCTCACAGGCCTAGCCTGTCGAGGTAACTAGCCTTGTCGGCTTCTAAGCGCTTCGGTGGTTCGCCTCACGAACGCCTTAGCAGCTTTAGTCACCTTTAGCGGTTTACTAGACCGCAACCAAGGTTAGTAGCCTTGGCATAGTGATTATAGCCGAGCAATCTCTCACCTAAGTTCAATTCCAAAATGGAACACACCAACAAGCCCTACTTTCAGGGCTTTTTTAATGCCCGAAACTAGGAGAACGCATTAAAACCCGACTTTGCTTGTGCTAACGAAAAACGTTAGACGTGAGCTGATTCTTGTCTGGTAACAGAAAAAGGATAGTAAGGGATCTTTGAGAGTCAGCTCACGTGTAGTGAATAAGAGAGAGGAAAGAACATGAACAAGTTAATCAGTATCCTAAATTTCGCGCCGTCATCATGCGCTGAGTGCGAACACTCAACACTAGTCCGTGACTACTACGGCACTGGTGACAGCCCTAGTTGTCACCACTGTAGAGCTGATGATTGCGAGTACCAAGAGGCTAGGCACGATCTGCTTATTGAGTACGAAACAGCGTGCGAAAAGCTGGACACATTAGAAGTGGACAGTCCCGAATTTAAAGCGCTTTGGATCGATATTAGTGATGCCGAGGCAGTGCTAGAAATGGATTTTGACTGGGTGTAGATATGAGTAGATCAGAATTAATTTGGGAAATTATCGGGTGCGTGAGCATGGTGCTATTTCCGGTTGTCTGGTGGTTTGCTTTGGTTCTTTGGAGTTTATTATGAATAGAGAGGAGTTTTTAGCACAAAGACGTAAAGGTATCGGGGGTAGCGACATCAGCGCCCTACTCGGCCTTAATCCGTGGAAAAGTTCATTTGGGCTGTATTTAGATAAGACCGGTCGTTTAGAAGAAAACCTAACGCCCGAGCAAGAAGAGCGCATGAAATGGGGAACCATCTTGGAAGACGTTATCGCCAAAGACTACGCAGAGCAACAAGGCGTAAAGATTCAGCGCATCAATCAGCAGATGACGCACCCTAAGCATGATTGCATTGTCGCAAACGTTGACCGTGTCGTACTGGACGATGGTGCACGAGCGCGCTTTGACGGTGAGCGAGTAAAAGGCGCTAACAAGGTTTTAGAGGTCAAAACCGCTAACGCATTCGCGATGAATAGCGATGACTGGGGCGATGAGGGCTCAGAGGTTGTGCCGACAAATTACTGGCTACAAGTGATGTGGTACATGGGTATCACACAGTTACCAGTCGCTGATATCGCTGTGCTTTTCGGCGGTCAACGCCAAAAAGTATTTACAGTTGGTTTTGACAAAACTGTCTTTGATGACTTGGTGAGTCAAGCTGTTGAGTGGTGGCAAAAGCACATCGTAGCCGATATGCCACCAGAGCCTACTAATGAGTATGAAGCAAAGCTTAAATGGGCTAAGAGTAACGGAGCTGAAATCCAAGTAACAAGTGATGAACTCGACTTAATTAACTCCTTAAAAGAAATTCGACTTTTAAAGAATTCTTTGGAAGAGGAAGAAAAAGAGCTGCGAGACAAGCTAATCCCTGCCCTGCAAGACGGCGAGATCATCATGCACGGTGCTGAGAAACTTGGCACGTATAAGAGTAATAAAGACAGTATCGTCACCGATTGGAAATCGGCTTATGAAAGCTTAGCGCCTGACGCTGAACACATTAAACACTATCAAACCGTGCGCACAGGAGCGCGCATATTACGCATCTAACTAGGAGAGGAAACATGGAACTACAAATTACGACTGGTGGATTAACGCCCACCAATTTAGGCGAAGCTATGCAATTAGCAGAAATCTTGGCACAGTCTACTATCGTGCCGAAAGACTATCAGCGCAACCCTGGCAACATTCTTGTCGCTATTCAATGGGGTGCTGAGCTAGGTTTAGCGCCAATGCAGGCAATGCAGAACATTGCAACGATTAACGGCAGACCGTCAATTTGGGGTGATGCGATGTTGGCACTTGTTAAAAACGCCCCCGAGTTTGTGAGCATCAAAGAAGAGTATGTCGGTGAGGCGGACGATCTGACCGCTGTTTGCACAGTCAAGCGCCGCAGTGCAGATGGCTCAATTCATGAGTATGTTGCGACATTTAGTATGGAAGATGCAAAGAAAGCCGGACTCTTGGGCAAACAAGGCCCTTGGACTCAATACCCTAAGCGCATGCTGCAAATGCGTGCCAGAGGCTATGCGCTACGTGACATGTTTCCTGACGTACTTAAAGGTTTGCGTACGACTGAAGAAGTCCGCGACATGCCGCCAGAGAAAGATATGGGCGAGGTTGAGGAGGTCGCAGAAAAAGAAACCAAATCAGTGCGTGAAAGAGTACTAGCACACTTGAATAAGACTAAGCAAGAGCCTAAGTCACAAGCCAAAGAACAGCAAGCACCGGCAGATAGTAAGCCATCGCCGGCCGAGCTACTTATCATCAAACTGGACAGCGTAGAGACTGCAGAGCAGTTAAAGCCTCTGTATGACGAGTGCAAAGAGTTTGCTACCGATGAGTTAGCGCCTGAGATTAAAAAAGCGTATCAAAACGCTTTGGCGCGTATCAGAGCAGAAGATGCCGAGATGGTCGAAAGCGAATAATCAAACAATAGCCCCTACTCAGGGGCTTTTTTGTGAGAGTCAAATTACACATAAATTTACACAAGGAACTGATATGAGCGAGAAAGTTAAGAGACCCACAGGAGGACAGGCGTTCCCACGACCATTAAGCGTTTCACAGGGAGCCGCAGGTGACCATCAGATCTTAGCGAGCGAACAAGATGGCATGACGCTACGTGATTATTTTGCAGCCAAAGCGATGCAGGGCATTATCGCAAAGGACGATTATAGTTATGCCTCTGACCTATCCAAAACGGCGTACTTGATTGCAGACTCAATGCTTAGGGAGCGAAATAATGTGGGAAACACCCCCACTCGCGTGAGGAAGACGAAACATGGCTAATTTAAACAAAATCTTAATTATTGGTCGCTTAGGCGCTGACCCAGAGGAACGCACTACCCAATCGGGCATGTCAGTATCAAACTTTAGCGTAGCGACAACCTATAAATCAAAGCAAGGTAAGGAGACTGAGTGGTTTAAAGTTACGTTCTTTGACCGCTTGGCTGAGGTTTGTAATCAGTATTTAGCTAAAGGCTCTCTTGTTTACATCGAGGGACGCATTAAAACAGAGAAGTATACCGATCGTGACGGCATTGACCGTTACGTAACCAAGGTTATCGGCGAGAAACTGCAAATGCTAGGTGGGCGTGATGATAATCAGCAGTCTAACAACTGGGGAAGCCAAACCAAAGGTGAGACTGCTACTAACAGCTACGCACAGGCTAAAGGTAGAGCAACAGCCAGCTCGGTTGATGAGCTAGAAAGCGATATGCCGTTTTAATTTTCGGGGCTCAATATGAAATTTATCATGAACATCATTCATAACTACAAAAGTTTGCGTAAGTCATGGGCTTACGAGAACGACAGCCGATTAAAAGTGCTTAAAGAAGCGTTTAACTGGTCTCGTCATAACGTTAGGTACTAAACACCATGTTACCGACATTCATGTCGCTAACATAAAACACACAATCGTATCCTCCTCCTTTGTGGATAACGGCGCTTGAATAGTGATTCAGCAAGGGCTAGCCAGATAGCCTATTTTTACTTATTTAGGAGAAATAAATGATGGATTTAGATTTCGATAGCTGGTATAGCATTTTGTTATCACTAGCCAGTAAACACGGAGAAAACGTCAGTGACGAGGACGCATGGCGTGAAAGCTTTGACGATGGCAAATGGCCAGAAGATGCTTTTTATGATGAGTACCCTGAACATAGGAGCTAAACATGAACATCAGAAAACTAGAGGACTTTTCCAAAGAAGAGCTGATTGAGCTTATCAAGCAGGAGCGTGAGGCTTGCGCTCAACTCGTGCCGATTAGCGTTGATGAGCGGTTGCCAGAGGCTATGGGAGAGCGTAATCCATGGTCTGATGACGTTATTGTTTACACAGAATCCGGCGATTGTCATGTGGGTTGTTTTGTTGGCGGTGATTGGATTGATCATCACGGCTTTGATATTGAAAACCCGACACATTGGCTACCCATTCCGGAGATTGAGAGTTGAGTAAAAATATTAGAGTGAGCAACTTATACGAAGAATGGACACATTTTTTATCAAAAATCAATTTTAAAGAATCATTTCTAGATGATAGAGCCATTCAATTTATGAATGATTTCAAAAAGAATTTAGAAAACACAATAGAGGTAAAGCAAGATGCTAGCGGTTGGATTAGCGTTAAGGATGAGTTGCCAAAGTTCGATACGATCGTGCTTGTTCATAGTCCTTATGAATATAGGAAATATTGGCTTGCTTACTTACAGGAAGCCTACATTAATTACACAAAAACTGGTAACCCTCTTTTCAAACGAGTAGACGGCAATTTGTATGAGGCTACGCACTGGATGCCCATTCCGGAGATTGAGGAATGACTAAATGGATAAGCGTAAAGGACAGGCTTCCTGAGTTTGGAGAGCTGGTTTTAACATACAACCCGACTACAAAATATGACAGTCAAAGAATAATGGTGTCAACCCTAAAAAGCAACTATATAAATGATCCAGATACTGGCAGACCTTTATTTCTTGTTAAAGTGCTAAATCCTTTTGGTTTAGGAGGGTACTTGCATGATGTATCCCATTGGCAACCATTACCAGAACCCCCTTCAGTCATGCATAAAGAGGAGTAGGAAAAATGTTAAAACCATTCAAAATTAAAGTTGAAAATCCTGAACACTCAGAGGCAATTCAGGAATTTGTATTTAAGCATGGATACACTTGGTGTAGCGGAGACAACCAAGCAACAGATATGTTTTACCCATTTCTGTATTTGTCTCAAGATTTGGAGTATAACGAAGAGAGAGTAAGCCTAAAAGCAGGAGAATATGAAGATCTTTTTGATGAGGATAAACTGCCAGAAAAGTGGTTCTACGATGGGAAATTACAGGACAAGCCAGAGGTAATAAATGACCCTCGCTCATATCTTATGTTGCTACTTGGTACCGATGAGGATATCGAGTACAAAAACAGCGATGGTGAGTGGAAGCCGTTTGTAATTAAGTCAGATTACCGCATCAAACCAAAGCCGCGCTACTGTAACGGCGTGGAGCTTGACGAATGCCTGACCGAAGCTCCGGAGATTGGCACTAATTACTATTACCCTGACCCAATGCATATCGATTACTACAATCTCAAGCCGTGGACTGGCGATGCGGATGACATTTACTGGCTTGAGATGGGCTTTGCTTATGGTTCTAGTGAGTCCGCTGCCAAGCACGGTCATGCGATGGGAATAACGACGGAGGGATAAATGGAACGTGACTTAACAATCAAAGAAGTCGCCGAAATTACCGGCTTTAGTTATAGAACTATTTACGACAACAGACACAAACTAAAAGCTTATCAAATCAATCCGACAAAAAAAGGACATTGGCGCATCAAACGCGAAAATATCGACAACCTCTATAAGATACAGCATAATATGACGTGTATGAGGTTGGCAAGTGACGAACAGGAGCAATCATTATGTCAATCTACAAACAAAAAGGATCTGAATACTGGTACGTTGATGTCACAACGCCAAGCGGCAAACGAATTAGACGCTCTACTGGTACGACAGATAAAGCCAAGGCGCAAGAGTACCACGACAAACTTAAAAACGAATTGTGGGAAATTGAGCGCTTAGGTGTTAAACAGAAGTACACGTTTGAACAAGCTGCGGTCAAAATGCTTGAATTATCAGCAGAACAAGCAGATTACGCAACGAAACTCAGGCATGTAAAGTACTGGCGCGATGTTTTCGGAGGTCGCACTATTTGTTCTTTAACACAAGCAGAGATACTAGACAATCTACCGACACATTTCGACCGCTACGGTAAGAAATGCGTAACTAGCAACGCAACAAAGAATCGCTATATTGCGACAATACGCCGAATCTACAACGTAGCGTATGAACTAGGCTGGGTTGATAGTAGATTACGCACGAAAAACTTTAAAGAGCGTAAGAGAAATATTAGATGGATAACAGCATCTGAAGCAAATCGGCTACTCGACTGTATACACAATCCATGGATGCACGCTATATCTGAGTTTGCTTTATATACCGGATGCCGAGCGAGTGAAGTTTTAAATTTACGCTGGTCAAACGTAGATTTAAATAGAGCAACAGCTTGGATTGAAGCACCTGATACTAAATCAGAATACGCCAGATCAATACCTCTTAACCAAGTAGCAATGAAAGTTCTTTTACATAGGAAAGGCATTCATAAAGAGTATTGCTTTGGTCGTGTTAATGATGTTCCATCGAATGACATAGACCGGCGCATTTTTAATGCAGCTTTACGTAAAGCAAATATCGATTCATTTACGTTTCACGATTTGCGGCATACATGGGCAAGCTGGCATGCTCAAGCGGGAACGCCGCTAATGGTTCTTAAAGAGCTTGGTGGATGGGAAACTTTAGAAATGGTAATGAAGTACGCCCACTTAGCAACAAGTCATTTAGCGGAGTACGCTGGTAACGTTTCTAGCGGCGAGCACAAAAAAAGCACTACGTCATATTTACGACATAGTGCTAATTTAAAGCTAGTATCTTAAAACAGTGAGCCCGTCATAACTCATTGTTTTATTTATAAAATCTTTGGCTCCCCCAACTGGACTTGAACCAGTGACCTGCGGATTAACAGTCCGTCGCTCTACCGACTGAGCTATGGGGGAACTGAACTAAGTAAAATAGTATTATGCAACTATTAAACAGATATTGCAAGTCTTTTTTAAAGAATTTTTAATTTTTATTGTTTAAATGTGCGTTTTAACAACATTCATAAAAACAGCGATAAAAACTCAAACACTTTTTAAGCAGCAAGTGATTGCTTTAAACGTAAAACCAAATCACTCACAAGGCTTAGCAGACTTGAATAAGTGCATAACTGTAGCACATATTGCAAGCTTAGGGAAGTCATATGGCTAGTTCACAAAAAAACCACTTCCCAGCTTCGCTCTTGAGAAGACGCAAAGGTCTTAATACGTGCCCGTTTCTTTAGCCATTGCAGGTGCTGCCGGCTCAGGAAAATGTATTGGGTCAAAGTGTGTCAACACACTCATTACCAAAGGCACCTCGTTTTTAATCCGTGCCTCAATCCTATCAGAAATATCATGCCCCTCGGCAATGGTCATTGTCCCTGGCAAATCAAGATGCAGCTCAACAAGGATAAAATCCCCTGCTTTACGCGTTTTAAGATCATGAAAATCAACCACACCGGGCGTTTCACGAATCGCATTGCTAATCTTATCCAAGGTCTCCTTATCCACGGAACGGTCGGCCAAGTCCATTAAGGCACTCCAGCCCATTCTCAGTCCCATAATAGCAATCATTGAGCCGACAATTAGCGACGCCACCAAATCCGCATGCATAATACCGAAAAAATGCGCCGCTAGACCAATGGCTACAACCAATGATGAAATGGAATCCGAACGGGCGTGTAGCGCATTAGCCATCAGCATGGCTGATTCAACCCGCTTTGCTTCGTGTGCCATATAACGGTATAAAAGCTCCTTAGCTACAATAGCCACCAAAGCAATAAAAAAAGCAAGACCCGCATTAATTTCGAGCACCACCCCACTTTGCATTCGCTCCACACTGGTCATAATAATCTGCGCCCCAACCACAAATAGCAGTACCGCAATGATCAGCACGGCAATGGTTTCAAAGCGAAAATGTCCGAATGGGTGCTTAGCATTTGGCTTTTGCTTAGCAAAGCGGTTTGCGACTAATACCACGACATCCGACACAAGATCGGATAAGCTATGCAAAGCATCTGCAATCAAAGAATATGAAGAGGTGATTAAACCGAAGATTATTTGCAGTATCGTCAGCAGTATATTTACTAAGACACTGACAAAGGTGGATTTATTCGCCACCCAACTTCTTTCACTGGCACTTACTTTAGCCACCATAAACCTAGCTTCCTTAAAAAATCTATCTCTCAGCCCGATTGATTCATCGCACCGCGTCAATTTTGAACATTGTAGCTGATTTTATTTCAGCACCATCTAAGCTATTTAATAATCAATCTCAGTCCCAATCACGAATTTAGCCTTAGCTTAATTAAGGTGGAAAATGACTTTCAAAGCAACTTTAGCTCAAGCGGTTTTGCTATAATCAAAAAAAATACATGACTAAGCAGCAATCACCCAAATGATTTCTCCGCTAGCTTTCTCTTTAAATAACAACATCAATCGAGCAAAGTACAGTCATCCGCAGTGCACATAGAGCCACATGGCATAAGGAGGCGCAATGACAAAGGTACTTTTTAATTTAAAAAATAGGGTCGCAGATACTATCATGCTCACCTTATACGCTCGTGCCCTTGAGTCACAGCAGACTCACCCTATTCTTTATGATGAATTTGCCCTCAAATTAGTGGCGCAGATTGATTATGATTTTTCAATTTTTGACAATATCAGCACCACAGCGGTAGGTGTCGCAATACGCAGCAAGCATTTTGATACGATCAGCCATGAGTTTATTGAAAGCCATGCACAACCAATCGTGGTGATTATCGGTTGTGGTCTGGATACACGTAAACAACGACTAGGCCCCATCGCTGATAAAGCAGTATTTATTCAATTAGACTTGCCGGAGGTGATTGACTTTAGACGCCAGCTATTACCACCTGGACCTAATGAGCAGCTTATCCGTGCCAGTTTATTGGAAACAGCATGGATGGACGAGTTACTGGCACACTATCCACAGGGTGATTTTCTTTTTATCATTGAGGGTGTGCTGATGTATCTTAGCCAGGAGGAGAATCAGCAATTCTTTTATGCGCTTGCAGAGCGTTTTATCGGGGCGCAGCTGCACTTTGATATATTCAACCAATGGATGAGTCAACACACAGCTTGGCATCAGGGTGTCAATCGCACCCAAGCCTGCTTTAAATTCGGCCTCAATAACAGTAAACTGATTGAAAGATGGCACCCACGACTACACCAAGAAGCCTCGTGGCTTTTAAATGATTTCCCCGAGTGGTATCGCATGGGACTTCCCTTTGTGAGCTTATATCTGCTATCTTATCCTATTCGCACCGCTTGTAAATTTCTTAAATTCACCATCAAGCAGCCAGAGAATTAAGCAGGAGTTTTTCACGTGAAGCCGATTTTATTAAGTTTATTAAATATCGCAGCCGAGGATAAAGCAAGGCTCAATGCGCACTATGAGATTATCGAGATTAAAAATTTAGATGAGGCTTCTACGCTAAGCCCTGAGACCTTAGCACGGGTCACGGCACTGTACGGCTCGGCCACTAAGCCATTGAGCCTCGAATTTCTTGAGGCGCTGCCTAATTTACAGGTCATTAGTAGCTTCGGTGTCGGTTACGATCCCTATGATGAAGACTATATCCGCCGTCGCCAAATCCGCCTCGGCTACACGCCCGATGTCTTAAATGACTGTGTGGCTGATTTAGCCATGGCCCTGATGCTAGATGTGGCTCGTCAAGTTAGCGTATCCGATCGCTATGTGCGCGCAGGTCGCTGGCTGAGTGACGGTCCCTATCCGCTAGGCGTCAGCGTGACGGGCAAGCGCCTAGGTATTTTAGGCATGGGTCGCATTGGTTTAGAAATCGCAGCGCGCGCCAAGGGTTTCCGCATGCAGATTTATTATCATAATCGCAACCCTCGCCAAGATCTGGCCGAGGACTATCACTATATCGCCTCGCCCATTGAACTCGCTAAAGCTGTCGATTATTTAATCGTCGCCACCCCAGCCACTGCTGAGACTGAGAAAATTGTCAATCAGCAAGTATTAGAAGCGCTCGGACCACAATCCTATTTAATTAATATTGCGCGCGGTGCGGTAGTTGATGAAGCCGCCTTAGTCAAGGCATTACAAAACAAAACCATCGCTGGCGCTGGGCTGGATGTTTTTGTTAATGAGCCGCAGGTACCAGAGGCCCTCTTTGCCTTAGACAATGTAGTGATCACTCCGCACGTAGCCAGTGCGACGGTAGAGACGCGCAACGCCATGCGTGAACTATCAATTCAGAACTTTCTACACTTTGCCGAGTTCGGTGAGGTCAAAGTAGCCGTGCCTTGGGCGCAGTATGGTGAGTAATTAGCGTAAGCCTCTACCGCCACGCTTAGCCTTGCGTTTCAAACCATTCAAACGCAATTCACTCACAATCACGCCAAGCACGATCAAGCCGGCACCGATAATGGACAAAAACGGTAGACGTTCACCATAGAGTCTACCGAAAACCCCACCCCATACCGGCTCAGCAGCATAAATCAAGGTTGCCCGAGTGGCTGAAACATGCTTTTGCGCCCAATTCATGGTCGTTTGTATCACTGCACTAGCAAAGCCCATCAATAATACAATCGCCATCAAGCCCCACGAAAAATCAGGCACCTGCTCACCCACCCCGGCGGACACAGTAAAAGCAATGATTGAGGTAACCAACAACTGCAGCACCGTGACACGAATTAAATTAATTTTACCGGCATAGCAACTAATTAAAATAATTTCAGCGGCGATAGCGAGCGCACCTAAAATCGTGAATAACTCCCCTCGCCCAAGTAGCGTACCTTCCAAACCATCAGGGCCAGCAAGACAAGCTAAACCCATAAACGCAAGCATAATGCCCAAGGCATGCAGCCGAGTCGGACGTCGCTTTAAAAACAACCATTGCAACAAAGGCACCAATGGCACATAGAGCGCAGTCAAAAAAGCCGATTTACTACTGGGAATCGTCTGCAATCCCAATGTCTGTAGACTATATCCTAGAAATATACAAACACCGATCGCGATACCTGCCTTTAGCTCCTCAAAACTCAAGCCCCTTAACACCTTTGGCGAACAAAGTGCGACTGCAGCCGCTGCGCAGGCAAAGCGCAAACCCACAAAGAAAAAGGGCTCGCTCATACTCAGCGCGATCTGCACAATCAAAAATGTGCCGCCCCAGAAAACCGTAATTAGCATTAAGGCCAATTCGGCTTTACCGAATGGCCTATACTCTGTCGAAGACTGCTTCACCAACACACCGAATTAAAAAAGCATTTAGCTCACGGTTTTTTTAAGACCCGCAGCAGATAAAATCAAGCCTACAAGCATACCCAGCAAAGCCGGTACAATCCAGCCTAAACCAATCGCATGCCAAGGTAAATAACTCGCTAACCACGCCTTGGCCTCTGGGCTAAGCGTAAATGCCGCATCCCACGCATCTACCAGACTAACCGCAAGCGTTGCCAGCATGGTACAAATATAGACAATACGACGACCTTTAAAGAGCGAATTGGCAAAGGTCAAAAGAATTAGTACAACCGTCAAGGGATATAAGAGCATCAATACCGGAATAGAGAAATTGATGATCCCTTCGAGCCCCTTATTCGCTAAGCCACAAGAAATTAATGTGAAAATAATCACAAACAACTTATAACTGAGCTGTGGCATCAACCGACTAAAATACTCAGCACACGCAGCAATCAAGCCCACCGCCGTACTTAAGCAAGCCAACAGAATGATCACCAATAACAGCAAATTACCCATGCTGCCCCAATAGTAATGAGCCGTTTCAGAGAGCACGGCGGCGCCGTTAGACAGCCAGCCAGTCACCTCCACACTGCCTGCACCCAAATAAGTCACTAAACCATAAACCACGGCTAAACAAAGCGCTGCCAACAAACCGGCACCCATCGTTAGGCGCATCAATTGCTCATTCGCTTTTACCCCTTCGGCTTGTAACACACCAATCACAACAATCGCAAACACTAAGGAAGCCAAGGCATCCATGGTTTGATAACCGGCTAAGAAACCCTCAACTACCGGGTGCATCGCATAGGCACCTTGGGGGGCAGTCAGTTCACCCATTGGGTCAAGCAACGACTTAAAGGCTAAAATCGCAATACTCACTAATAGCACGGGAGTTAATATCTTACCAATACGGTCTAATAACTTACTGGGGGACATCGCCAGCCAGAAAGCCACTGCAAAAAAAACGATACTAAACAGCAATAAACCCCAAGTACTAGATGTCTCCGAATCTAGATATGGGCTCACACCAACCTCATAAGCCACCGTAGCCGTCCGCGGCATGGCAAATAAGGGACCGATAGAGAGATAAAGGGTGACAGCAAAAAAGACACCAAAAAGCGGACTCACACGCGAAGCTAAATGCTGCACATCACGAGCGCCTGAGTAAGACATGGCCAAAATACCGAGCAAAGGCAAACCGGCACCGGTGAGGACAAAACCCATGACCGCTTCTAAATAATTGGCTCCAGCCTGCTGCCCCATATGCGCAGGGAAAATAAGATTACCGGCACCAAAAAATAATGCAAACAGCATTAAGCCGGTGCTAACAAATAAGGCTAAGGGTGATTTTTTTGACGCTTGAACGGACATAAAAATGATATAAATTTAAAACAAAATAAACAATAAAATCCTAGCACAAAACAAACAAAGTGCCCTTGCTACTAAAGCCAAGGATACAACTTAGTACCACCGATAAAGCGCAAACAGCAAGCTCACAAAAATCGTCAAGGCAATAATGATTTTCATCATCAGATCGCCATTGATCCCTAGCCATTTAAAAAAAGCACCAATGGTACTTTGCCAGTAAATATCAACGCTACGACTGAAAAATCGCAAAACCCAAAAGGCGATAAGAAATAAAAATAAAAAACGAATAACAACTGCCATCGCAAGCCACTACAATAAAAAAGACGACCATCATGATTTTACTACGAGGTCGTCTTTTAGTTCAGCAACACAAGTCTGTTGACTTGCTTACACGCATTTATGCATTTTCCTCACGAGCGGCACGCTTACGCTCATGCTCTAATAAATAACGCTTACGCAAACGAATACTCTTTGGTGTGACTTCAACCAATTCATCATCGTTAATAAACTCGACTGCATACTCAAGCGTCAATTGCACTGGAGGCGTTAAGCGAATCGCTTCATCATTACCCGAGGCGCGCACGTTAGTGAGTGCTTTAGTACGGATGGGGTTCACCACCAAGTCATTATCACGATTGTGAATACCCACAATCATGCCCTCATATAAAGGCTCACCCGGTGATACGAACATACGACCGCGATCTTGCAAATACCAGAGCGCATAGGCTACCGCTTCACCATGATTCTGACTAATCAGTACGCCATTACGACGACCACCAATCATCCCCTCTTTGGCCGGTGCATAACTATCAAAGATATGACTAATCAAACCCGTCCCATGCGTTAAGGACATGAACTCCGTTGAGAAACCGATGAGGCCACGTGCGGGGATACGGTATTCGAGACGGGTACGACCACGGCCATCTGACTCCATATTTAATAACTCACCGCGACGACGACCGATCTCCTCCATGATGCCGCCCTGATGATCGTCATCCAAGTCAATGGTTAACAGCTCCATCGGCTCACAGCGCACCCCGTCAATCTCGCGATATACCACACGCGGACGAGAAACCGCCAATTCATAACCCTCGCGGCGCATATTTTCTAATAAAATGGTTAAATGTAATTCACCACGACCGGCCACTTCAAACACCGTTTCATCATCCGTATCACGCACACGCAAGGCCACATTCGTCTTAGTTTCACGCTCTAAGCGCTCGCGAATTTGACGACTGGTGACAAACTTACCTTCACGACCCGCCAGTGGTGAGGTATTCACCATAAAGTTCATGGTTAAGGTAGGCTCATCAATTTTTAGCATGGGTAAGGCTTCGGGATGATCAACATCACATATGGTGCAACCGATACCAATATCCTCAATCCCGTTAATCAAGACAATATCACCAGCCTGAGCCTCTTTAACCAACTCACGCTGTAAGCCCTTAAACTTAAGCACTTGGTTAATGCTGGCATTAAACTGTTTGCCCTCTGGACCAAATTTTACCGTGACTCGCTGCCCTGGTTTGATAGTACCGCGATTAACCCGACCAATGCCGATAACGCCCACATAGCTGTTATAGTCTAAGGAAGTAATCTGTAACTGTAAGGGCTCATCGGCCTTTTCATCACGCACCGGCACATACTTAAGAATCGTTTCAAAAAGTGGTGCTAGGGTTCCCTCACGTACATCTGGCTCCAAACCAGCATAACCGGATAAGCCTGAAGCGTACACAATCGGGAAGTCCAACTGTTCATCAGTCGCACCTAGCTTATCAAATAGATCAAAGGTCACATCAATCACATGATCCGGACGCGCACCTGGGCGGTCGATTTTATTAATAACCACAATCGGCTTTAAACCTAAGGCTAAGGCTTTTTGCGTCACAAAACGCGTTTGTGGCATCGGTCCTTCAACCGCATCCACCAGTAACAAGACCCCATCTACCATTGACAGCACACGCTCTACTTCACCACCGAAGTCAGCGTGTCCCGGGGTGTCAATAATATTAATATGGGTACCCTCATACTCGACCGCACAGTTTTTGGATAAGATCGTAATACCACGCTCTTTTTCAATATCACCGGAGTCCATCACACGGTCATCAACCGCCTCATGGGCTTCAAAAGTACCGGATTGGCGTAACAACTGATCAACCATTGTTGTTTTACCATGGTCAACGTGAGCAATAATTGCAATATTACGAAGCGCTCGGCTCATAAAGATTTCCTATTTTAAAAGTTTCTCGGGCACCCAACGAGCGGGTACTTTTTCTAAGGGAATTAAATGTTGTTGTAAGGTGGCGGGATCAGTTTCCACCTCAGCGTGTAGTTGGTCGAGGGTGACGGCATTGTCCAAATGAAAATCGCCAACGCTTAAACGACGTAAGGCCTTTAAATACGCAAAGCAGCCAAGTGCTCGACCAATATCCTGCGCCAAGGTGCGGATATACGTCCCCTTGGAGCAAGCAACATCAAGCACCAGCTGATCACCTGCCAATTCAATTAAATCAATGCTATAAATCGTCACTTGGCGTGGCTCACGCTCAAGCTCAATGCCCTGTCTGGCATATTCATAAAGCGGCTTACCATCCCGCTTTAAGGCTGAGTGCATCGGTGGGATCTGTTGAATCTCGCCAATAAACTGCTGCAGCACCGCTAATACTCGGTCTTTAGTTAAATCAATGCCAGCAAGTTCAGCTTGGGCTACTATCTCACCAGTTAAATCACCAGAATCGGTTTCCGCTCCCAGACTTAAGGTGGCACGATAGCTTTTATCGGCTGCCAACATGTTGGTCGATATTTTAGTTGCTCGACCAAAACAGCAGACTAATAAGCCGGTGGCAAAGGGATCTAAGGTACCCGTATGACCGGCTTTGTTGGCATTAAACAGCCGTCTCGCACGTTGCAATGCCTGATTACTGGATAAATCAACGGCTTTATCCAACAACAAGACCCCCGTGATATCCTCACCGCGACGTCTTCTTGCCATGAACTACCCCTTGATTTCAGTATTGTCAAAGGCGTCTAATTCACCATCATCAGCCGATGACTCAACGCCCATCGCCTTATCAATTAAGCGACTCATTTCGATGCCACGCAATAAATGATCATCATGAAAAAAACGCAAGGTCGGCACCGTATGAATATGCAGCATTTTAAATAATAAAGAGTGTAAATAACCCGCCTTTTCATTTAATGCTTGCTCTGACACCTCCGGCGCTTGACCAATGACCGTAAAGTATACTTTAGCATGCGCATAATCAGCGCTTAATTCTACGTGACTTAAGGTAACCAGACCCACAGCGCTCACACTCAGTTCGCGCTGGATCAAACCGGCCAAGTCCTTTTGAATTTGCTCGGCCAAGCGCGTATTGCGACTGCCGGCTTGCTTGGCCTTAGACTTATGTCTACTCATAAAAAACTCTAATTAAAGACTACGTGCAATCTCTTTGATTTCGAAGACCTCAAACTGGTCGCCAATCTCAATATCATTATTGCCACGTAAGGTGATACCACAATCAAAGCCGGAGCGAACCTCACGCGCATCGTCCTTGAAGCGCTTCAAGGAATCCAAGGCACCTGTCCAAATCACCACGTTATTACGTAATTGACGGATGGAGGAATCACGTCGCACCACACCCTCAGTCACCATACAACCAGCAACCTTACCAATACGAGAAATGGTGTACACCTCACGTACCTCGACCATACCGATCACATCCTCACGCTTCTCTGGCGCAAGCATACCGGACATCGCCGCTTTGACCTCATCAATCGCATCATAAATAACATTATAGAAGTGCATATCAATGCCGTTTGTCTCAGCCACACGGCGAGCCTGTACATCAGCACGTACGTTAAAGCCGATAATGACTGCATTCGATGCGGTTGCCAAGTTCACATCACTTTCGGACACGCCGCCCACACCGGAATAAACCACATCTACCCGCACCTCATCGGTTGACAGCTTTTGCAATGACTGTACTAAGGCCTCTAAGGAACCCTGTACATCCGTCTTCACAATTAAGGCTAAGGTCTGTAAGCCCTCTTGGATATTATCAAACATGGACTCCAGCTTCGCTGCTTGCTGACGGGCTAATTTCACATCACGATACTTACCTTGACGGAATAAGGCAATTTCACGTGCCTTACGCTCATCAGGAATCACCTGCACTTCATCCCCTGCCTTAGGCACATCGGATAAACCTTGAATCTCGACCGGATAGGAAGGACCCGCTGCTTCGACCGCCTGGTTATTTTCATCCACCATAGCGCGGACACGACCATAGCTAGCACCCGCTAACACCACATCGGTACGACGTAAGGTACCGTTTTGTACCAAAATTGTCGCCACCGGACCGCGGCCTCTATCTAGTTGTGCCTCAATCACAATACCGCTAGCAGGAATATCTTCTTGCGCTTTTAACTCCAATATCTCGGCTTGTAGTAAGACGTTTTCTAATAAATCATCAATGCCTTGACCGGTTTTAGCAGACACCGGCACAAAGGGCACATCACCGCCGTACTCCTCAGGAATCACGCCCTCAGCAACTAACTCCTGCTTCACACGCTCAGGATTGGCTTCCGGTTTATCAATCTTGTTGATAGCAACAACCATCGGCACATTAGCCGCTTTAGCGTGACTGATCGCCTCACGTGTTTGCGGCATCACGCCGTCATCTGAGGCAACCACCAAAATCACCACGTCGGTTACTTCGGCACCACGTGCACGCATTGCGGTAAAGGCCTCATGCCCCGGGGTATCGAGGAACGTCATCCAGCCACCCTCGGTCTTAACGCGATACGCACCGATATGCTGCGTAATACCGCCGGCCTCACCAACTGCTGTTTTTGAGCGACGAATATAGTCAAGCAAGCTGGTTTTACCATGATCCACGTGACCCATCACAGTCACCACGGGAGCGCGCGGCACCAATGGCACGTCACTAAAGTCAAAACCCTCTTCCAAGAAGGTCTCGGGGTCGTCCAATTTGGCTACCACGGCCTTATGCCCTAATTCCTCCACCACAATCATGGCGGTTTCCTGATCCAAGACCTGATTGATGGTAACCATTTGGCCTAACATCATCATGCGCTTAATCACTTCGGATGCCTTAACTGACATCTTATGTGCTAAGTCGGCAACGGTAATGGTTTCCGGCACATGAATTTCACGTGAGATAAACTCTGGCTCAGGACGTGGTTGCTGCTGTTGACGTTGACGGCCCCCGCGGTTACGATTACGCCCACGACCACCGGCGGCGCGCCAACCGTCTTCCTGCTCAGCAGCGGCGGCACCGCCACCACGGCGCTCTTCAGCAACGGCTGAACGACGGCCACGGGCACCATCGGTAAAGCCACTGTCAGCCCGATCGCCACGACGTGATGGTGTGGAAGATTTGCTTTCTTTTTTAGGTGCCTTTTTAGTTTGTACCTTTTCTTCGGGCGCAGCTTCTGCACGCATCGCCTTGCGCGGTCGATTTAACATGGCACTAATGGCTTGAGCCTCTTCCTCGGCTTTGCGGCGCGCTGCTTCGCGTGCTTCTTCAGCCGCTTGCTCGGCTGCCGCTTGCTCGGCTGCCGCTTGACGAGCCTGCTCATCTGCGGCCTTGTTAGCGGCTGCAGCCGATTTTTTAGCCTGCGCTTCAGTGGCTTGTTGCGCTTGTTGCTGAGCTGCACGTTCCTCCGCCTTGGCCTTAGCCTCTGCGGCTGCTTTGCGCTCAGCCTCAGCCTTTGCTTTGGCCTCTTGCTGTGCTTTCTCCTCAGCTAATTTAGCCTCTGCGGCAGCCTTGGCTGCTTGAGCCGCCCGAGCCGCTTCCTCTTCAGCCGCCTTCTTCATGGCAGCTAAATCCTCGGCCTTGCGTTGCTCAATCGCGGATTTTTGCGCATCTAAAGAAATACTACGTCGCTTACGCACCTCAACCTGCACACGGCTACCATCAGCCTGACGGATTTCCGAGGTCTTACGACGAGTAAGTGTAATTTTCTTTGCTGCTGAACCAGTGCCGTGACTTGATTGCAGTTTATCCAACAATTTTTTCTTGGCCGCTGGCGTCACAATATCATCCACAGAATTAAGCTCCACCCCGGCAGAACGTAATTGCTCTAATAACGTGTCAGCAGGCATATTTAAATCTCGGGCGAATTGTGAAACAGTAATTTTAGTCATTCGGCTCTCTTTATCAACAACAAACTATTTTATATAAATTAATCAATCCGATGCATCAGGCACGGCACTACTTACTTAGAGGTACTATCCTCAGCCCCATCTTCAAACCAATGGGCTCGTGCTTTACTAATCAACTCAGCCGCAACCTCCGGCTCTAAACCGGTGTATTCAACTAACTCATCGGTCGCCAAATCCGCCAAATCATCGCGACTACGAATGCCACGATCAAACAACTCGGCAATAAGCGTCGGAGTCAATTCCTCGAACTCACGCAGATCCGGCGCTTCTTCTAGCTTTTCCTCAGTTTCAATGGCTTGTACCAGGAGTGAATTACGCGCACGACTACGTAACTCATTAACCAAATCCTCATCAAAACCATCAATGGACAATAGCTCTTCGACTGGCACATAAGCCACCTCTTCAAGACTACTAAAGCCCTCGTCAATCAAAATTTCAGCGATTTCGGCATCAACATCCAACTGCTCAACAAAAAGCCGAGAAAGACGCTGATTCTCCTGCTCCTGACGTTGCTGACTCTGCTCTGGGGTAAGAATATTAATCTGCCAACCGGTCAACTCCGAGGCAAGACGCACATTTTGACCACGTGTACCAATCGCCTTTGGCAGGTTCTCTTCATCAACCACCACATCCATGGAATGTCTATCCACATCAACTAAAATCGACTCAACAATGGCTGGCGCCAATGCACTAATCACAAATTGCGCCGGCTCGTCATCCCATAAAACAATATCAATCATTTCTTCGCCGATTTCCTTACGCACTTCCATCACACGTGAACCACGCATACCGACGCAAGTACCAATCGGGTCAATCCGCTTATCGTAAGCTACCACCGCAATTTTAGAACGCAAACCAGGCTCACGCGAGACTGCTTTAATCTCTAATAAACCCTGCTCAATCTCAGGCACTTCATTTTCAAATAGCGCACGTACAAACTCAGGTGCAGTACGCGAAACAATAATTGGCTGACTACGTGACTCACGATCTACGCTGGTGATATAAGCGCGTACACGGTCGCCATTGCGTAAATTTTCGCGAGGCAACATCTCAGAGCGTGGTAGACGCGCTTCCACACGACCACTTTCTAAAATCACATCGCCACGGTCAAGGCGCTTCACCGTACCGGAGAAGATCTCCTCACCGCGCTGTAAAAACTCCTCTAAAATCTGCTCACGTTCGGCATCACGAATACGCTGCATAATCGCCTGACGAGCAACTTGCGCCCCAATACGGCCGACTTCGGCAGCACCCAAAGGCTCAACAATATACTCACCCACCTGAATGCCTGGCTGTATCTCTTGCGCATCCGAGTAGATCTCCTGACGATCTGGCTCCTGCAAACCGGCCTCATCAGGCACCACTAACCAACGGCGAAAGCCTGAGAACTCACCGGTACTACGATCGATTTTAACCACCACATCGGCACCCTCTTCGTCCAGCTGTCTACGCATCGCTGACGCTAAAGCAGCCTCAACCGACTCATAAACCACATTGACATCAAGGGATTTTTCACGTGCTAGTGAATCCACAAGGATTAAAATTTCTCGACTCATTTCTTTTTACCTTTTCTGAAATCTAGTACAGGATCCAACTTAGCTTTTTCTACATCGCTATAACAAAAAAGCAAAGTCTGAGTATTTTTTTTATCTTCAATTATCAAACTAAAAACAGGATTTGATTCAGCATCTGCTTTGGCCGCTAAATCCTCTGGCAGCTCTGCTGGACCAGCCTCTAACACACCAGTAAACACCTTGCGATTATCAATTGCGTGGCGCAAACGACACTCTACCCGCTGACCAATAAATCGCTTAAAATCTGCTATCGTACGTAAAGGACGATCAACCCCTGGAGAACCCACCTCCAGACGCTTATAGTCGATATCCTCCACCTCGAAGATACGCGACAAAAGACGTGAGACCTGCTCACAGTCATCAATCGTAACACCGCCCTGCTTGTCAATAGTAACGCGTAACAGGCCTAACGGCGCACGCTCCACCTCAACAAGCTCAAGCTCTAAGGCAAGCCCCTGAATGGCTTGCTCAGTTAGGGTAAATAAATCACTCATACATCAGAAATAAAAAATGGGCTTAAAGCCCATCATAAACAATCAGCCACTGCTATCGCCCATGTCGAGATAGAACTCAAGACACCAGCGAGGGCCATAGGCTCTGCCATATGATATCGGTGATATCAGCTAAATCAATCACAGTCACAGCAAAACGATCGACTTTAAAGGCTACTCGCTATAACGCTAATATAGTGGTTTGCAAGTAATTATAACAAAACAATCAATTACTTGCTAGATTATTGTGGCAAAGGCCATAATTCACTATAGAATGAGGCCGGCTAATTAGGTTTATCGTAATCCAGGCTTGGGCGACGCTTTTTATGCTCAATTTTCACATCCCGCGGCGCACGACGCTGATAGGCATAATCCAGTGCTGCATCGCTTAAGATCGGCTCATGCCCACCGGCTGCCGGACGGGCATTACGCCGCGCACCAGCGCGCACCGCCTTTTGTGGCGCCGTCACAGTCCGCGCACGATGACGAGCAGAGGCGGCATCAGAGCCAGTAACCGTCAAGGCACGACGCTGATAAGCACCGGTCACTGCGGTGGCGCGACTGCGGCTTGGTGGCTGAGCACCCTCAAATCCCGGCGGCATCGCATTAGCGTTAGAGATTGGCTGGCGTGGTTGCTGACGAGCTTGACGCGTAGATTGCCGGCGAGCATTTCTACCCTTGGGCGCCCCTTCGGCTTCTGGTAGGACCATACCCATCTCAGCCATCAAAGCCAAGACCACATCTACCTCTAGTTCCTGCCAACGACCACGACTCAAATTGCGAGGTAAGCTAATATCACCAAAACGGGTACGCAACAAACGTGAGACGGTCAGGCCAAAGCTGTCGAACATCCGCCGCACCTCTCGATTACGTCCTTCAAATAAGGTGACACGATACCAACGATTACTGCCCTCTCCACCAATAAAGTCGACCGTGTTAAATTTGGCCGGACCGTCTTCTAAGCTAATACCTTTGAGCATTTGCTCGCGTTGACTATCTTCGAGTTCACCTAAAATGCGCACCGCATATTCACGCTCATAGCCGTAACGCGGATGCATCATGCGATTAGCAAAATCACCGGAGGTAGTAAATATCAACAAGCCTTCGGTATTTAAATCCAAACGACCTACCGATAACCATTTGCCACTTTTTAAATTTGGTAAGCGAGAAAATACCGTTGGGCGACCTTCAGGATCATCGTGCGTCACAATTTCACCGGCTGGCTTGTAATATAAAATCACCCGTGGTGGGCGCCCTGCGCGCGGACGTCGCACCACACGACCATTGACCTTAACCACATCCTCTTGACCCACACGCTGACCCACATGCGCAGGCTCTCCATTGACGCTAACACGACCAGCAATAATTAGTTGCTCCATGTCGCGACGGGAACCTACACCCGCATCAGCCAGCACTTTATGCAATTTAGGTCGAATTTGATCGTTGTTTAAAAACTTGGCGACACGCTGCTCGCTGTCGGCCGCTAGATTGTAACGACCTAAATCAAGTTCCTCTTCTTGTAATAAGGCCGTATCCAATGTCTCTTCGATAAACTCAAGCGCCTCTTTTGAGCTTGAGCGACGTGCTTGACGACGCATTGCGTGAGGCTTGGCTGACTTGCCATCTTGCGCTTGGCGTGGCGCCTGCGTACGACCACGACGCGCACCAGACGCTGCGGATTTAGTGTGGCGCCGCGCGCTTTGCTGCGACGCGACTCGCTTGCCACCAGCAGATGCGCTTGCTTGCAATCCCTCAGAGGGTGAACTCATCGTTGGCGTGGCAGTCAGCTCCACTGATTGCGCATCTTTGGATGGCGAAGCACGACGAGTACGACGACCAACCGACTCGACTTGACGATCACGACGGGTACTAGAAGCACCGCCAGGGCGGGATTTTTTAGTAGAAGCGGCTGCCTCAGTATCTACTGTAGCACCCTGAATTGCTTGTACATTGGCTTTAGCCTCAGCACTGGCATCAGCACGGCGGCGACGAAAAGGCGTTCTCAACTTACGTCCACGACGCTGTTCAACAGGCTTAGTAGCCGAGGTTTGAGTTGTTTCAATATCCATTATTATAAATAAACCTACCTATTGATCACTTTCGGATCGATTTTCTAATTGTTCATTGACAGGCGCTATCTCATTGGCACTGCCTGCCGTCATCACCACCTCATCGTCCGAGGATGAACTAAGCTGTTGTGGCGCTTCCCCCGCTTCGCCAAGGGCCAGGGCTATTTCCTGCTGCAAGGAAGCGTATGATTCATCATCTGCGACCAAAGCATCATGAAAGGACTCTAAAGGTGGCAAATCAGCACGTGATTGCAAACCCAAATCGCTCCAAAACTGCTCAGTAATACCGAGCAATGAAGGGCGCCCCGGACCATCTCGATAGCCTACGACCTCAATCCATCCTCGATCCTCTAAGGTTTTAATGATCTGCGAGGAAACGGTAACACCGCGAATACTTTCAATATCTCCCCGGGTCACTGGATAACACCAAGCGATAATTGCTAATGTCTCCATCACAGCTCGAGAATATCGCGGCGGTCGCTCCGGATTAATTAATTCGAAGTACTTTTGCATGGCCGGTCGGCTCTGAAAACGCCACCCCTCAGCCACCTCAACCAATGCCAAGCCCCTATCCACCCAAGCCAATTGCAATTGCTCAATGGCTTGCAGCACCATCGCCCGATCAACTTCCTCGTGTTCGGCAAATAACTTGGTAATTTGATTAATACTCATCGGCTCATCGGCGCATAACAAAACCGCCTCTACGACTCGCCCAAGCTCTGGTAGATCCATGAATTTAAATAACGGGGGACAAAACTCAGTCTAAGGTATCGCTGTCACTTGGATTGATTCTTTTTAAAATTCCCAAGCACTCTGTTGATGAGACATTTTAGCAACATCCGCTCGGCTAAAGCAATTTAAAAAGACATTTCTGACAATAAAAACAACGAACAAGCACAATTAAACACCCCAGATAGCCTTTTACTATGTAAACACACCCTCGGCATTACTCAATTCCTGCCCACTTGTGCGTCTGCACACTCAATTGCCAATGCACCTTATTTGCTTGATCAGTGACATTGAGTAAGCCTATCAAACGAATCGTCTGATGAATATCAATGCTAGAGATTAAGTTTATAAAAAAGCTACA
>NZ_KV792928.1:0-64308 GCF_001808335.1 Oligella sp. HMSC05A10
AAAGGAAGTTACACAAAATTATTTACAGGCTCAGCATCAACCAAAAATTATTAGGCACTGAGGATAAGGCATGTTGAATTACCTCGTCATGTAATGGAACAGCCTTTCCATCTATCTCTATAAAGCCCTGATTACTTAACTCCATCGCTTTTTTTATCATTGCTTTATATGGGTCAGTACGGAAACCTTCTTTATTAGCACTTAATGATTCTTCAAATTTAAGTCTTTTTTCGAGTGGGCTTTCTTTCAGTTTCTGCTCTCCTACTGCCTCCGCTGTTGCATTAATTAAGTTTTCTGCTGTTTGAGCTGCCCCTGATAGTGGATACTCAGAGGGTACATTTCCTTGTACATTTAAAGCATTTCTTGGTGAGACTCCTTCATCTACTAAATCTCTAGACAGTTTAATAGCAGCGTTTGTATCATGTTCTGGCTTCGTTGCATTAGTCGCTGTTATAAAACTATTTAGATATTCTTTATCCAGCAGTTGAGGCATGACCTGCGCTGGCATTGGTTCTTCTAATACCTTCATGAATCTTGAGGGAATATTGTTTGGGTCTCCAGTAGAGTCGCTTGGGTGAGCCCCAGTTGCTTCAAAGGTCTCAACCTGTCGGGTTTGCCAACCTCGCTGGGCAAACAAAATAGCCCCGACGTATCAACTACCTCGGGGCTACATACGATCTCACGACCTTAACGCAGAGTAAAGAATTACTCCTCGTCTGCTGCTACCTCAGCTTCCTGCTGCTCAGCGTAATCAACTAGCTCCATATAAGCCATCGGCGCATTATCACCTTGACGGAAGCCCATCTTAAGAATACGGGTATAACCGCCTGGACGGTCTTGGAAACGAGGACCTAAGTCATTGAATAACTTGGTAACGGCATCACGATCGCGTAAGCGCGCAAAAGCCAAACGGCGGTTAGCAACTGTAGGGTTTTTGGCTAGTGTGATTAAAGGCTCAATCACACGACGCAATTCCTTAGCCTTAGGCAGAGTGGTTTTAATCGCTTCATGCTCGATTAAAGAAACAGACATGTTACGGAACATGGCGGTACGGTGAGCTGAAGTACGGTTAAGTTTACGTAAACCTTTACGATGACGCATAATACATTCCTAAAAATTAAATCTTATTAATAGCTTTGAGTGCCTAAGCACTAAAACTCGCTAGACCGGTTCTTCTATCTGCAAGGCAGCGGACCGGGTTGGTATCAATATTCGCCATAAAAGCGAATCGATTATTTTACAATAAAGAGTAGACCATAAGTGTATGACGCCTGCTCTTTTTATAAAAATATTAAGGACGCTCTAAACCAATGGGCGGCCAGTTTTCAAGCTTCTGACCAAGGGTTAAGCCACGTGCGGCCAAGACCTCTTTGATCTCATTAAGCGACTTACGACCCAAGTTAGGCGTTTTAAGTAGCTCATTTTCAGTGCGCTGAATCAGATCACCAATGTAGTAAATGCTCTCTGCCTTCAAGCAGTTAGCAGAACGTACGGTAAGCTCTAACTCATCCACCGGACGTAGTAATACCGGATCAATCTGCGGCGTACCACGAGCTGGTGCTTCAATCTCTTGAGGATCACTTTCAAGTGCGGCAAAGACAGAGATTTGATCCATCAAAATACGAGCCGCTTCGCGCACGGCTTCTTCAGCAGAAATAACGCCATTAGTCTCAATATCGAGAATTAAACGGTCTAAGTCAGTACGCTGCTCAACCCGCGCGTTTTCTACCGCATAACTAACACGACGGATCGGGCTGTAAGAGGCATCTAACACGATACGACCTAGGGTATGCTGACGATCTTCTTTTAAAGTGCGCACATTACCCGGTACATAACCGCGGCCCTTTTCTACCTTAATCTGCATTTTTAGCTCGGCCTTTTCAGTCAACGTCGCAATTAAGTGATCAGGGTTAAGAATCTCTACATCGTGCGGTAACTCAATATCCGCTGCAGTCACCGGACCTTCACCAGTCTTATTAAGCACTAAATTGACTTCCTCACGGTCGTGCAATTTAAATACCACGCCTTTAAGGTTAAGCAGGATATCAACCACATCCTCGCCCACACCTAAAATAGTGGAGTACTCATGTACCACGCCATTAATCTGTACTTCAGTTACGGCAACGCCGGTCATGGAAGATAATAAGATGCGACGTAAGGCATTACCTAAGGTGTGACCGAAACCGCGCTCAAACGGCTCCATAATCACTTTGGCTTTAAAGTCTGATTCGGCTTTAACCTCGATAGAACGAGGCTTTAAAAATGGTTGTACCATGTGAAATATTCCTTTTCAATACCCTCGGCTCGTTACACCGATAAGGCTGATGGATAATAAACAAGTGTGCTGAAGGGAACCCTTCGAATCAAGAGAATGCGATGATATTGTAGACTAAGAAGCGGTCTACAAGCTTAATACAGCACGAATAAAAAATTCGTGCTGTATTGATTGTATATTAACGAGAGTACAACTCAACTACGAGTGACTCGTCAATATCCTGTGCCACATCACTACGCTCAGGCGCTTGCTTAAAGACACCTGAGAACTTAGCAGCATCAACCTCAACCCACTGAGGTAGGCCGATACCAGAAGCTAAATCCATTGCTTCTTTGATGCGCAATTGCTTTTGTGACTTTTCACGGACAGAAATCACATCACCAGCTTTAATCAGCATGGATGGAATATCAGCTTTATGTCCGTTAAGCTCAATCGCACCGTGGGCCACTAACTGACGTGCTTCTGCACGCGTTGAGCCAAAGCCCATGCGATATACAACGTTATCTAAACGTGACTCAAGTAATTGAATCAAAGTCTCACCGGTATTACCACGGCGGCGTTCAGCTTCTTTGAAGTACTTACGGAATTGCTTCTCCAGTACACCGTACATACGCTTAAGTTTTTGTTTTTCGCGTAACTGTACACCGTAGTCAGAGGTACGTTGACCTGAAGTACGACCGTGCTGACCAGGCTTAGAATCAAATTTACACTTAGAATCGATTGGGCGACGAGCGCTCTTTAAGTTTAAATCGATACCTTCACGACGTGAAAGTTTACATTTTGGACCAGTATAACGTGCCATTTTATTCCCTTAATCCTATATTAGATGCGACGGCGTTTTGGCGGACGGCAACCGTTGTGGGGAAGTGGTGTTACGTCAGTAATACTAGTAATTTTGATACCTAGTGCATTTAGTGAACGGATAGAAGATTCACGGCCGGGGCCGGGACCTTTTACACGTACCTCTAGGTTTTTAATACCATATTCTAAAGCTTCACGTCCCGCTGACTCGGCTGCAACCTGCGCTGCAAAAGGCGTCGATTTACGAGAGCCTTTAAAGCCCGCGCCACCCGACGTCGCCCATGACAAGGTATTACCTTGACGGTCAGTAATTGTGATGATTGTGTTATTAAAAGTAGCTTGAACGTGTGCGATACCGTCCGTTACTACCTTTCTGATTTTTTTACGCGCACGACCTGCGCTAGAAGCTTTCGCCATAATTTGCTACCCCAAATTATTTTTTCAAGGACATAGCTGCACGACGCGGACCCTTACGAGTACGAGCATTAGTGCGAGTACGCTGTCCACGAACCGGCAGACCTCTACGATGGCGCATGCCACGATAGGTGCCTAAGTCCATTAAACGTTTAATTGATAACTGAACTTCACGTCGCAAATCACCCTCGATAGTGAACTGAGCCAATTGCTCACGAATCGCTTCGAGCTCTGCATCTGTTAAGTCTTTTACCTTTTTGGAGTATTCGATACCAACTGCCTCGCAAATCTGACGAGAGCGGCTGCGACCGATACCGTAAATAGCGGTAAGACCAATTTCTGCATGTTGATGCGGCGGAATGTTAATGCCTGCAATACGGGCCATGACTGTTCCTCTTACTTATGTCTACGCAGGATTAACCCTGACGTTGCTTATGACGTGGATCTGTACAAATTACACGCACAACTCCATGACGTTTAATAATCTTGCAGTTGCGGCAGATCCGTTTTACCGATGCCATTACCTTCATGGTTGACTCCTTAATTGTGCCGTTTATTTAGAACGGAAAACGATTCTTCCACGAGACAAATCGTAGGGCGTGAGCTCCACAGTGACTTTATCACCGGGCAGAATCCTAATATAGTGCATACGCATTTTACCGGAGATGTGACCTAATACCACATGGTCATTTTCCAGCTTGATGCGGAATGTTGCATTGGGGAGGTTTTCAATTACCTCACCTTGCATTTGAATGACGTCATCTTTTGCCATGCTTTTACCTAAACTTCCTATCTAATCATGGTCGAGCCGCGAAAGCTGGACTTTTTAAGTAGTGAATCGTATTGTTGTGACATTAAGTAGGTTTGTACCTGAGCCATGAAATCCATGCTCACCACAACAATAATCAATAACGAGGTACCCCCAAAGTAGAAGGGGATATTCTGCCATTGCATCCGTAAGAATTCCGGGACTAAACACACTAAGGTGATGTAGATTGCGCCAACTAAGGTTAAACGCATCAGAATCTTATCGATATACCGGCTCGTTTGACGTCCCGGACGGATACCCGGAATAAACGCACCACTTCTCTTTAGATTGTCTGCTGTTTCTCGGCTATTAAACACTAAAGCGGTATAGAAAAAGCAGAAGAAAATGATCAACGCTGTAAACACGGTAATGTATAAAGGTTGACCAGGTTGCAAAGCCGCAGATAAGTCACTCAACCAACGAATTTCATTTGCCTGCGAAAAAAAGCTGGCAATCGTCGCCGGGAATAAAATAATGGAGGAGGCGAAAATCGCCGGAATCACACCTGCCATATTTAATTTTAACGGTAAGTGTGAACTCTGACCACCGTAGATTTTATTACCAACTTGGCGTTTTGCATAGTTCACTGTGATACGACGCTGAGCTCTTTCAACGAAGACCACAAAGGCTGTGATCACCACCACAATCGCAAAAATTGCTAAGGCTGCGATGGTACTGATCTGATTATTACTAACCAAATCAAACATATTAGACACTGCCGTCGGCATTTCAGCCACAATACCGGCAAAGATTAGGATGGAAATACCATTACCCAAACCACGCTCAGTAATTTGCTCACCCAACCACATTAAAAACACGGTACCAGTAACCAAGGAAACAACGGTCGTAAATACAAACATTGCACCCGGTGTAAAGACCAAGCCTTCAAAGTTTTGAATGAAGGAAGCAATACCAAATGACTGGAATAATGCTAACAGCACAGTGCCGTAGCGGGTGTATTGAGTAATCTTACGACGACCCGATTCACCCTCTTTTTTAAGGGCCTCAAGGGAGGGGACTACGGCCGTCATCAATTGCATAATAATTGATGATGAAATGTACGGCATAATCCCTAGTGCAAACACGGAGAAACGTGATAATGCACCACCCGAGAACATGTTGAAAAAGCCTAAGATACCATCAGCTTGGGTAGCGAACAAATCCTTCATCACATTCGGATTAATTCCGGGGACAGGAATATGTGTTCCTAAACGGAAAACTACCAAAGCGGTAACCAAGAACAGGATGCGCTTCATTAAGTCGCCATATTTAGCGCCGCTTTCTTGATTCCTTCTCTGTGCTTTAGCCAACTTTAACCCCTTTACTCAGCTAATGAACCGCCGGCAGCCTCAATCGCTGCTTTAGCGCCTGCAGTGGCTTTGATGCCTTTTAAGTTAACCTTGCGGGATAACTCGCCGGAGCTGATAACTTTAACAAAACGCACGCCCTGGCCGATGACACCCTCTTGCTTAAGCGTTGCTAAATCGATTTCATCTGCTTGCATTAATTGCAATTCCGATAAACGAACTTCAGCATTTAAATGCTTAGACATTGAGGTAAAGCCACGCTTAGGTAAGCGACGGTGAATTGGCATTTGACCGCCTTCAAAACCGACCTTATGGAAACCGCCGGAACGTGATTTTTGACCCTTGTGACCGCGGCCACATGTTTTACCTAAACCAGAACCAACACCACGACCTACGCGGCGACGTGCTGCTTTACTACCCTCAGCAGGCGATAATGTATTCAGTTGTGTTACTGACATCTCTATTCCTTTTTACGATTAAGCCTCAGACACGGATACTAAATAATCCACTTTACGGATCATACCGCGTACTTCAGGCGTATCGACTAATACACGACTGCTGTTAACCTTGCCCAGACCTAAGCCGCGCACGGTGGCACGATGGTCTTGTTTAGTGCCGATAACAGAGCGTACTAGAGTAACTTTAATTTTTTTCTCTGACATGGCTTACTCCAAAATCTCTTCTACCGTCTTGCCGCGCTTAGCTGCCACATCGCTTGGCGTCATGCACGATTCAAGACCGTTAAGAGTGGCGCGCACTAAGTTGTAAGGGTTACGTGAGCCATAGCTCTTAGCAACCACGTTACGTACGCCCATTACTTCAAAAATCGCACGCATTGGACCGCCCGCGATCACACCAGTACCCTCAGCGGCTGGTGAAATCAATACGGTTGAAGCGCCATGCTTACCGATCACTGTGTGGTGTAAGGTACCATTATTTAAAGGGATTTTAACCATACCACGACGACCAGCTTCCATCGCTTTTTGTACAGAAACCGGTACTTCACGTGCTTTACCCTTACCCATACCGACACCACCGTCACCATCACCAACGACGGTTAAGGCAGCAAAACTCATGGTGCGACCACCCTTTACTGTTTTGCTAACACGGTTAACGGCGATCATTTTTTCGCGTAAGCCGTCATCGCGTTCGTCAGTAGTTTGTCTACCTTGTGCTTTTGCCATTTGACTACTCCCTTAGAACTTAAGACCGGCTTCGCGAGCAGCTTCTGCCAATGCTTTTACGCGGCCGTGATAACGGAAACCCGAACGGTCGAATGCAACCGATTCGATCTGAGCGGCTTTCGCCTTTTCGGCAATGCGCTTACCAACGATGGCAGCAGCAGAAACATTGCCACTTTTAGCATTGTTGTTGCTTAACTCTTGGCGCACTTCTGGCTCAAGCGTAGAAGCAGAAACCAATACTTTGTCGCCTTCAGGCGAAATAATGTTTGCGTAGATGTGCGAGTTACTGCGGTAAACAGACAAACGAGCTGTCTGTAACTGAGCAATTTTGCGACGAGTCGCTGCTGCACGACGCAAACGAGATACTTTCTTATCCATGATAAATCCTTGTTTGCGCTATTATTTCTTCTTAACTTCTTTAAGCTGAACGTATTCATCAGCGTAACGAACACCCTTACCTTTATATGGCTCAGGCGGACGATAGCCGCGAATCTTGGCAGCTTGCTGACCAACGACTTGCTTATCGTAACCCTTAAGAACGATCTCGGTTGGTGAAGGCGTCTCAGCCGTCACACCCGCAGGCAACTCATGCAATACATCATGCGAGAAGCCTAGATCCATCTTGATCACATTACCTTGAACTTGAGCACGGTAACCCACACCCAATAAGGTCAAACGACGCTCAAAACCCTTGCTCACGCCAGTCACCATGTTATTCAATAAGGCACGTAAGGTACCTGACATAGCTTTAGCAAAGCGGGTCTCGTTAGCCACTTCGAACGTTAATTCGTTATTTTCAAGTTTAACAATAACGTCACCGCTTAAGGCCTGGTTTAACTCACCTAAAGGACCCTTAACGAAGATATTATCATCGCTGATTTTTACCTCAACGCCGCTAGGTACAGCGACGGGATTCTTAGCAATACGTGACATAGACATAGTAATACTCCTTATGCTACGTAGCAAAGAACTTCGCCACCAACGCCTTCTGAACGTGCTTTACGATCAGTCATCACGCCGCGCGATGTTGAAACAATGGTCACACCTAAACCGTTCATCACTTGAGGAATATCACCGCTGGCTTTGTATACACGAAGACCGGGACGGGATACGCGCTCAATGCGCTCGATTACAGGACGACCTGCGTAATATCTCAAGGCAATCTCAAGCTCAGGTTTAGCTTTTTCGCCTTTTACTTCAAAACTTTCGATATAACCCTCATCTCTAAGCACGGTAGCAATCGCTACTTTAAGCTTTGAGGAAGGCATAGAAACCGATACTTTCTCGACCATCTGCGCATTGCGGATGCGAGTTAACATGTCGGCGATTGGATCGCTCATGCTCATAATTCTTCTCCCTACCAGCTAGACTTGGTTAAACCAGGGATCTCACCCTTATTACCAAGCTCACGTACTTTGTGACGACTTAAACCGAACTTACTGAGCACACCACGTGGGCGACCAGTAATTGCACAACGGTTACGCAAACGAGTTGGATTAGCGTTGCGAGGTAACTGTTGTAATTCCAGACGAGCTAAATAGCGCTCTTCGTCTGTTTTTGAGGTGTCATTAATGACCGCTTTTAATGCTGCACGTTTAGCTGAGTATTTTTCAACTAACTTAGCACGCTTAAGATCGCGGTTGATAAGTGATAATTTAGCCACAACGTTGCCCCTAATTAATTACGGAATGGAAAACTGAAAGCTTTTAATAAAGCCTTTGCTTCCTCGTCGGTTTTAGCAGTGGTCGTGATGCTGATATTCAAACCACGTAATGCGTCGATTTTGTCGTACTCAATTTCGGGGAAAATAATTTGTTCTTTTACACCGATATTGTAGTTACCGCGACCGTCAAATGAACGACCGGACACACCACGGAAGTCACGCACGCGTGGTAGAGCAACGTGAATCAAACGATCCAAGAACTCATACATACGACGACCACGCAAAGTAACCATACAACCGATTGGGTAATCTTCGCGGATTTTAAAGCCCGCAATCGCTTTACGGCTCTTAGTAATGACTGGCTTTTGACCGGCAATCTTACCTAAATCAGATACCGCATGCTCAATGACCTTACGATCTGCTACCGCCTCGGAAACACCCATGTTAAGAGTGATTTTGCTAATGCGAGGCACTTCCATCAAGCTGTTGTATTTGAATTCTTCCTTCAAATCAGCAGCGATTTTGCTGTTATATAAATCTTGTAAACGAGACATTCATCTACCCCTTATTACTTCTCGCCAACGACTTTGTCGTTAGAGCGGAAAACACGAACCTTGCGACCGTCCACTTCCTTGATGCGAACCTTGTCAGCTTTACCGGTTTCCGGGTTAATGATAGCCACATTCGAAATATGAATAGGCATTGTCTTATTAACGATACCACCAGGGTTGTTAAGCATTGGATTAGGCTTAGTGTGCTTTTTAGCCACATTAACACCCTCGACAATGACCTTGTCCTCACCAACACGCGCTAACACAACACCGCGACGCTTTTTGTCACGACCTGCCAGTACGATAACTTCATCACCTTTACGAATACGTTGCATCGTGGCCTCCCTAGATAACTTCCGGAGCCAATGAAACGATCTTCATAAAACGATCGCCACGTAACTCACGAGTTACTGGACCAAAGATACGAGTTCCGATTGGTTCTAACTTTGTATTTAACAATACGGCTGCATTACCACCGAAGCGGATTAATGAGCCATCTCTACGACGAACACCCTTTGCGGTGCGAACAACGACTGCGTTGTAAATTTCGCCTTTTTTAACGCGACCGCGTGGTGCTGCTTCCTTTACAGTGACTTTAATAATGTCACCGATTTCAGCGTAACGGCGCTTAGAGCCGCCCAACACCTTGATGCACTGTACTTTACGCGCACCAGTATTGTCAGCCACGTCTAACGTGGTTTGCATTTGGATCATGATAGTTCCTGTTCCAACTTAGTTACATATACGGTGTGCGTCTTATTTTTATAAATACACAGCACCGATCCCATTTAAGAGACTTACGGCAAGTAGCGCAAAAGACACGCCATGATGATGAGTAAGCCATCTTGAATATAACCAGTATTGGCCCCGTCAGATAATGCGCTAAGTTGCTACATCACCCTGGGTTGAAATCTCTGGATAAACTTCCACTTTATTAAGTGAATCTATGAGTATACGCCCTTTAAATTGATAGATCAAGGACTTGTAGCCTTTATCGCCAAAAAGTGTTGTTTTATTTAAGCTTTTTGACTTGGCACCACATAAAACTGCGCTGCTGGAAAATACTTTTGCAGATAATCTTGCAAATAGCGTTGCGTATCCATGGCAATTAATGAATCCTCTGAATCATGATGCGCATTATAGATCAGCCCATGCAAGGTTATTTGATACTGTCTTAAGGCATGCAAGCTCAACAAGGTGTGATTAATACTTCCTAAGCGACCGCTAGTCACCAAAATACAGGGATAGCCTTTAGTGGCGATATAGTCGATACAGAGCAATTCCTCAGTCAGTGGCACCATCAAACCGCCCGCCCCCTCTAATAGCACCACCTCATAACGCTCAGCTAACACCTGAGTTGCTTGCTCAATCAAGGTCAAATCCAGGCTTTTATTTTCCAATTTCGTCGCTAAATGTGGTGATGCGGGATAAGCAAAGATTTGCGGCGCCGTCAGCCCCTCTTTATCTTCCAAAAAACGCTCATCCTCGGCCAAACCCATCCATCGGCGATGCTCTTCAATATCCTCGGACAAAAACTCACAACCCGTTTGTACCATTTTTTGCGTGATCACGGCTCGACCTTGAGCCATCAGCTCACGCGCCAAAATACCAGAACCAACGGTCTTACCAATATCCGTATCAATGCCGCTAATAAAATAAATGCCTTTTTCTAGTTTCATGATGTGATGCTCTGCGCCTTTTGCAATTAAAATTTCTTTGTGCGTTATGATGCTGATAACTTCATCCTAAAGAGATTGAAATGAAATGCTTAATCCAACGGGTCAAAGAAGCCCAGGTACTCATTGATAATAAAGTTCACGCTCAAATCGATCAAGGGCTGTTGGTGTTTGTCTGTGCTGAGCCTCAGGACACCGAAGCAACTGTTAAAAAGGCCGTTGACAAGCTACTCAATTTACGTATTTTCAGCGATACTGAGGCGAAGATGAATTTATCGCTACAGCAAATCAATGGCGGTCTGCTGGTAGTGAGTCAATTTACCTTGGCAGCCGATACTCGTCGCGGCAATCGACCAAGTTTTGTCAATGCCGCCGAGCCCGCATTAGCTAAAGCACTCTATGATGCCTTCCTCGCTTATGCCAACAGCCTACACCCAACGGTAGCAAGCGGCGCTTTTGGCGCGGATATGCAAGTGCAGCTTATCAATGACGGCCCAGTGACTATCCCCATGAGCTTTTGAGCCGCAAAAAATAATGAGCAAGGAATGCGTCACTCCTTGCTCACTAGACCGCTATCGTAGTAACTTAGATTAACGCTCTACCGTCAGCATACGTGGGGTAATCATATTTTCAGGACGGAGGATTTCCTGTAACACATCCTCCTCCAGCAGACCCTCTTCACGCACTAGCTCCAACACAGCGCGTCCACTCGCAAAGGCCTTTTTAGCGATACGACTTGAGTTTTGATAACCGATATAGGGGTTAAGCGCCGTCACCAGTCCGATAGAGTTTTCTACTAAGTGCTTACAATGCGCTTCGTTGGCCGTAATACCCTCAATACATAGGCTACACAGCATATCTAAGGCGCGCTGCAATAAACGAGTAGAATCAAAGAGCTTATAGGCAATTAAAGGCTCCATCACATTTAACTGTAATTGACCAGCTTCAGCCGCTAGGGTAACGGCTAAATCATTACCAATAATCTCAAACGCTACCTGATTCACCGCTTCAGGAATCACAGGATTCACCTTGCCCGGCATAATCGAACTACCCGGTTGGCGCGGTGGTAAGTTAATTTCCTGAATACCCGTACGCGGACCGCTAGACAATAAACGCAAGTCATTACAAATCTTGGATAGCTTGGTGGCGGTGCGCTTTAACATGCCAGAAAATAATACAAAGTCACCCATATCCGAGGTGGCTTCAATCAAATCCTTGGCAGCACGCACCGGATGACCGCTGATTTCAGCCAAGCGACGCACCGCAATGCCTTGATACTTAGGATCCGCATTAATGCCGGTACCAATTGCCGTACCACCTAAGTTCACATCTAACAACAGCTCAGGGGCCCAGCTTTCGAAACGCTCCAAATCCTCTTCTAAATTAGTCGCAAAAGCAAAAAACTCCTGCCCTAAAGTCATCGGCACAGCATCTTGCAACTGCGTACGACCCATCTTCAGGATATGATCAAACTCCTTACTCTTGGCTTTAAATGCCTCAATCGTGCAGGCAAGGCTCTCTAACAGGCGTTTATGACCTAATAATAAGCCTAAACGAATTGCGGTAGGATAGGCGTCATTGGTCGATTGAGCCATATTGACGTCGTTATTTGGGTGCAAGTGTTGGTACTCGCCCTTTTGATAACCCATATGCTCTAAGGCAACGTTAGCAATCACCTCGTTAGCATTCATATTGGTGGAGGTACCGGCCCCCCCTTGAATCATATCAACCACAAACTGCTCATGATATTCACCAGCGAGAATGCGCTGACAAGCGTAAGTAATCGCCTCGTGCTTTTCCTTAGTCAGGCCACCTAACTCATAATTAGCATCCGCCGCGGCCTGCTTAACCACGACTAAGGCATTAACAAAATTTGGAAAATGCGACAAGGTGATCCCGGAGAGATCAAAGTTATTCACTGCGCGTAAGGTTTGTACACCATAATAAACATCAGCCGGCACTTCTAGCTGACCGAGGAGATCTTCTTCAATACGATATTCTTGTGAGTGTGACACGATAGTTTCTTTTTTAAAAATGGAATTTAAAATTATAGAACTTTTTTTGCGATGAAAAAATGACACAGCGCAACATAACAAATAAAATTTCATTTAGATGACAATTCATAATGCTGCGTTAGCAGTATGCTAACAAGGGCTCCAGCTGTTGCCAATCCAATGCCGCATGTAATGACAAACGCACCCGCGCTTGCCCTTGCGGCACGGTCGGATAGCGTATGGGTAACGCATAAAACCCGGCTCCTTGCATAGTCGCTGCCTTTTCAATCGCTAATTGATTAGCCCCATAGATTATAGGCACAATATGTGACTGACTGTGACAATCCAGCCCTTTGGCTAAAATCGCCTGCCTTAAATCACGACTAAGACCTTGTAAATGCGCTCGCTCTTGCTGCATGCCAAGCATCTTTTTAAAGGCGAAGTAAGTCCAAGCCGCATTCACCGGCGGCAAATTCGTAGAAAATATCAAGGGTCGCATTTTATTGATTAAATACTCCCGGATCACCGGCGCACAGATTAAATAGCCACCCACTGAGGCAATCGCCTTACCAAAGGCGCCAACCAGAAAGTCAATCTGCGGCAGCACACCCTGCGCTTCAGCCACCCCCAAACCGCGCTCACCGTAGACACCAATCCCATGCGCTTCATCCACATACAGCATTACCTTGGGATACTTTTGCTTTAGTGCAACCACAGCCTGCAAATCCGCCACATCCCCATCCATGCTATACACACTCTCTAGCACCACAAAGACTTTATTAAGCTTAGGATCGGCTTCTGCCTCAAGCAGTAGCTGCTCCAGCTGTGCCAAATCCTGATGCTCAAAGCGTCGACGCTGCGCTTTGCTGAGACGAATACCATCAATGATGCTCGCATGGATTAACTCATCTGAAATGATCAGCGATTGCTCATCAGTCAAGGCCGGCAAGATGCCGATATTGGCATGATAGCCGCTATTAAATACCAGCGCCGCTCGAGCAAAGGACTCAGCCAACAAGCCTTCCAATTTGGCATGCTCTTCAAACTGACCGGTTAACAGACGCGAGGAGGCACTACCTAAGGCATGCATCGGCAAACCATAGGTGGCTTTAAACTCTTCTAATAGCGCTTTATCAAAGGAGAGACCTAAATAATCATTTGAACTTAGATCCAGCATGGCCCCTGGCGCTTGTGGCGACAGCTTGATATAGCCACTATCCTCGCGCTCAATGGCTTTAAAGCGACGGTAGTTATTTTGCGCCTGAAGCTCTGCTAATTGCTCTGCATAATGCTGATAAGCGTCCATCGATTACTGCTCCCCTTTAACAATGGCTTGTATTCCTTGAATTAATTGCTGTAGTTGCTGCTCATTAATCACGTAAGGCGGCATGGTATAAATTAATTTACCGAAAGGTCGTAACCAAATACCGTGGGCTAAGCATTGCGCCTGTATCTCTCGCATCCGCACCGGCTGCTTCATCTCAACCACCCCAATGGCACCAAGCACGCGCACATCCGCTACCTGCGGCAAGGCTTTTAACTCGCTCAGCCCCGCTAGCAGTTGCGCCTCAATACGCGACACCTGATGTTGCCAATCGGATTTAAGTAGCAATTCGATGGACTTAGTCGCTACCGCACAGGCTAAAGGATTCGCCATAAAGGTAGGACCATGCATAAAGGCCTTAGGCTCTGCGTTACTGATCGTGTCGGCAATGTGTGCTGTGGTCACGGTGGTCGCTAAGCTCATATAACCGCCCGTTAAGGCCTTACCCAAACACATGATATCAGCAGCCACATCCGCATATTCACACGCAAAAAGCTTCGCCGTGCGACCAAAGCCGGTTGCTATTTCATCTAATATCAATAACACATCGTAGGCTTTACAAAGCGCCGCCGCTTCACGCAAATACTGGGGATGGTAGATACGCATACCGCCCGCCCCCTGCACAATCGGCTCAATGATCATGGCAGCGAGGCTGTGATGATGCTGCTCCAAGGCTTGGCGCAAAGGCTCAATCTCACCGGGATCCCAAGGCTGATCAAAGGCAGTTTGTGGCGCTGGCACAAATAGGCGCCGCGGTAAGGCTGAGCCAAAGAGACTATGCATGCCAGTAACCGGATCGCACACCGACATCGCATTCCACGTATCACCGTGGTAGCCCGAACGGGTGGTAATGATATTTTGCTTGTGACTTTGTCCTCGTGCCGCCCAATATTGCACCGCCATTTTCAACGCCACTTCGACCGCAACCGAACCTGAATCGGCATAAAAAATTTTGTCTAAGTGTGCCGGCAAAATATTTAGCAGCGCACGGCCTAAATCAATGGCTGGCGCATGAGTTAAACCACCGAACATCACGTGCGACATGTTATGAATTTGCTCAATGGCCGCCTGATTGAGCTCTGGATGACTATAACCGTGGATCACACACCACCACGAAGACATGCCGTCAATCAACTGCCGGCCGTCGGCCATCTGTAAATAAACCCCCTTTGCCGCATCAACTTTAAAGCTCGGCAAAGGCTCAGTCATGGAGGCATAGGGGTGCCAAAGATGTTGGCGATCGAAATCATCCGTCAAGTGCATAGTTTATATCTTATTTTAAGGCTGGAAACTAGCTATAAACTAGCACTTAGCACAAGGGATAACAAGTAAATTTAAGCGCACGATAAAATAAGTTGGCGTCTTTTGAGCGGAATTACCGGATTTTGACAATTACTCGGGCTGAATACAAGCGCGCATCAGCGTAACCCCACCATCACTTGGCAATATAACTGCCAATGAACGACAGCCATGATGATCGCACCACTCATAATCCGGCACAAACTCGGATCGGGTTAGGCGAATTTCTTGATGTTCAGTGATCATGGGGGTGTAATGATACCAACCATCTTTAAAAATGGCGCCCTCAGGCGGTTCCATACCAGCAGCAGAACCTCGGATCCGTGCCGCCTTGGCCACTAGCACGGGCTGAGGTAAGGCAGGATGAGGCTGCGCAGTCCCACCATAATCCGCTCTTAATGCGTCTTCTGAGTGAGCGCTAAGCATCACCTCATAATCCTCTTCCCAGCGCACCTTTTCAATACTATGCACCCAAGCGAGGGTAAATTCTTGCGCCGGCACAAACTCGACCCTCGCTTGAGCAGGCATCTCAGCGCTTGCCGCTAACTGCAAGCACACCCCCAAGGACAACTGAGCCAAGGCAGTCGATATGGACATCAGCTGATTAGCCCTGATTCAGATTTGGTGAAGCCACTAACTCTGTGGCGAGCACCGCAGCGCTTGAGCTCGATCCCTTAACTGTCAACAGACCGGCTGCTTTATCACGCCGGTACTTGAGCAAATGCCATACGGCAAAGACAGCAACTAAGCCAAAGCCTGCGATATCAGAGTAAGGATTGGCCCAAACCAGTAAAGCGGCAGTAAGGATGACATAGACTCGTTCAAAAGGATTTAAACGCGTAAAAATAAAGCCTGTCGCCCCGCCAGCCCAACACACAATGGCAATGGCCGCCTTCAGCACCACGATCACGACTTCATAAAAGTGGCTGTATTCTTGGAGCATTAAGGCCGGTGTATAGACTGCCATATAAGGCACCACAAAACCTGCAATAGCCACCCGCACTGCCTGCAAACTAATGGTAAAGCCCGAGGCCCTCGCAATAGGGGCGGCCGCAAAACACGCCAATGCCACCGGTGGGGTTAAGTCAGCCATAATCCCAAAGTAAAACACAAACATATGAGACACAATCAGCGGCACACCCAATTCCAATAAAATTGGCGCTGCCAAGGAGCTGGTAATAATGTAGTTTGGTATGGTTGGAATCCCCATGCCCAAAACTAAACACGTGATCATGGTTAAAAATAAGGCAACGAATAAATTATCGCGCCCCACCGCAATCACCTGCCCACCAAACTCAGCAGCCACACCGGTTAAATTAATGATACCGATAATCACGCCAACTAAGGCACACGCTACCGCCACCGGTAAAGCATGACGTGCGCCCTCTGCCATTGACTGCAACGCTTCACTAATTGCACTACCGCTACCATCGCGTTTAAGCTTTAACACCACGACTAAAAAAGCAATAATTGCGAAAAAGGCGCTAACACCAAACTCTCTAAAACCTAAACACGCAATGCCCAATAGGACCCAGAAAATATATCGTAGGACGGTATTCGAGACACCTTGGATAGCGGCTGCACCAAAAATCAGAATCGCCGTTAAACCCAAACCAACCGTGCCAGAGAAGAGCGGTGTATAACCTGAGAACAGCAAATACACTAAGCCAATAAGAGGAATTAATAAATACCACTTTTTAGCTAAGGCAGTCCAAGGGTTAGGGCATTCCTCCTTAGGCAAACCATGCAAGCCCTTTCTGCCCGCCTCAAAATGCACTGACATAAACACGGTGAAGAAATACAGAATGGCCGGGATAATGGCCGCCTTCACAATTTCCACATAGGGCACGTTAATCGTTTCGGCCATAATAAAGGCTACCGCCCCCATCACCGGCGGCATAATCTGCCCACCCATACTGGAGGTTGCTTCGACACCACCTGCAAAGGGCGCTGAATAACCAAAACGCTTCATCAATGGAATAGTAAACTGACCGGTGGTCACCACATTGGCCACGCCGGAACCATTAATCGTGCCCATGAGCCCTGAACTGACTACGGAGACCTTTGCCGGACCGCCACGATGGTGACCAACGGTACCCATCGCAAAATCACTAAACAAATCAATCATGCCGGCACGCTCTAAAAACGCACCAAACAAAATAAATAAGAAAATATAGCTTGATGATACATAGGTAGGGGTACCGTATATCCCCTCCGTGCCAAAGGCTAAGGTCCCCACGATTTGGTCAAAACCATAGCCTCGGTGCATCAGGGCACCCGGCAAATACTCACCGAATAAGCCATAAGCTAAAAACACAGCGCACACAATCGGCAAGGCCCAGCCCATCATACGACGGGTTACATCAAAGACCAATATAATGGTCAGAATGCCGACCACCATATCAGCCTGCGTCATTTCACCCGCACGTGCGGTCAAATCCGCTTCAAACACCCAGTGGTAAAGACTTAGGACAAAACCGAGTAAGCCTAGCACCCAACCCAATGCCGGCACCCGCTGCCCAAAAAAACGAGGCGCAATGGTATAGACCATTAAAATCACAAAACCCAAGTGGATAGCGCGGGTTACTTGACTGGAAATAGGGCTAAAAGCCGCTGTATAAATTTGGAAACTTGAAAAAAGTACTGCCACCCAAAAAATTGCTCGTCCAAATTGAACCATGGGTTGCTTATCAGTTTCATTTAAACTCATGATTGATTCCGCTGATGCCATCAATGTTAATACGATGAATACGAGGTGTTAAAAAAAACTACCCCACAGCCTAGAACCGTCAGGCTTTGTGGGGTAAGTCTTAAGACAACAAAGGATCGTTACTCAATAATGCCTTTTTCTTTGTAGAACTTTTCGGCGCCTGGGTGTAGTGGCACTGGCATACCAGTCACGGCCTGCTTAATGTCCATGGCATTAATGGCATTGTGTGCATTTTTAAGATTATCCAACTTCTCATAGAGTACCTTAGTCATCTCATAGGCTAAGTCATCGGAGACACCCGAATGCGTCACTAAGTAATTAGGAATGGCTGCGGTTGGCACATCCTCGCTTTGACCATCATAGGTATTCGCAGGAATCACATCTGCTACATAGGCCTGTGAATCAATCTTAGCCAACACCTCTTTACTGATAGGAATCACTTTAATCTTGACCGCACTGGCTAAGTCACGAATGGAGGCCACGCCCAAGCCGGCAGATTGTAGGGTGGCATCAATTTGACGGTTTTTCATTAACTCCACCGATTCACCAAAGGATAAATACTCAACCTTGGAGAAATCGCCGTATTCAAGACCGGCAGCCTTAAAAATAGCGCGTGCATTTAACTCAGTACCAGAGCGCGCTGCACCAACGGAAATACGCTTACCCTTGAGATCGTCTAATGAATCAATACCACTTTCTGCATTCACAATAATATGTACATAGTTATTGTACAAACGACTCACGCCACGCAGCTTGTCTAACTTAGCTTTAAAGCCGGCTTCCTCACGACCATTCCAGGCATCCTCCACCGTATCCGCCAAAGAAAAACCTATTTCTCCGCGACCTGCTTGTAATAAGTTCATATTTTCTGCGGAAGCCTTTGTTACCTGTGCAGTAGCGCGCACATTGGGAATATTTTCAGCATAATGCTGCGCTAAGGCCACACCTACCGGATAATAAACGCCACTTTGACCACCAGTTAACACAGTAACAAATTGAGCTTTTTGAGCCAAAGCACTACCTGAGACTACCAACATTGCTGAAGTCGCAACACCAATAAGCCACTTTTTTAAAGCCATAATCAGTCTCCAAAAGACAAAGTAAGAAATCTGTGTGTGAATTTTAAAGCTTTTATCAAAATCTAAAACCTAGGATTACCCTAATAAACTATTATTTAGCTGCAGCTAATTTTATTTTATGCTTGCATTAGCAATCAGCTGCAGTGCGATCAATTTTCCTTATCCGTACCACCCTCCTCCTTGAATAAGACCCGCAGCAGCGGTAATATTTAATGCTTAGCGCATTGCATTTTCTTAAGGACAGTCATGATCGAGTCATACCCGTCGTTGGGTTTTTTTATTAACGGGGAATTTATCAATGCGGGCAATCGCCCAACACAAGCGGTGATTAATCCAGCCACCGAGGAGGTGTTAGGGCAATTGCCCTTGGCAACGCAAGCGGACTTGGATGATGCACTCGCCGCGGCGGCAGCAGCCTTTAAAACATGGAAACACAGCTCACCTATGGAACGCTCAGCGATTTTGCGTAAAGCAGCTGAGTCGGCGCGTGCACGAGCACCACAAATCGGCCGCAATCTCACGCTCGATCAGGGTAAGCCATTGTCTCAAGCCATAGCTGAGATCGTCAGTTGTGCCGATCACTGTGATTGGCACGCGGAGGAATGTCGGCGCATTTATGGGCGTATTATTCCGCCCCGCCGAGCCAATTTTCGCCAATACGTGATACAAGAGCCTATCGGCGTATGCGCAGCCTTTACCCCGTGGAACTTTCCATTTAATCAAGCCATTCGCAAAATCAGCGCCGCCATCGGTGCCGGCTGTACCATCATTTTAAAAGGGCCGGAGGATTCACCCAGTGCCATTATGGCCATTGCCGAGCTATTTAGGGATGCCGGACTGCCCAAGGGGGTCTTAAATATTGTCTGGGGCGATCCGCCCTTTGTGTCTGACTACTTAATTCGCTCACCCATTGTGCGAAAAATTTCCTTTACCGGTTCCGTTCCGGTGGGTAAGCAATTGGCCGCCTTAGCCGGAGCGCATATGAAGCCGGTGACCATGGAGCTGGGTGGGCATTCACCGGTGCTAATTCTGGATGATGCAGATATTGCCAAAACCGCTCGCTCCCTGGCTCGCAGTAAAATTCGCAATGCGGGTCAAACCTGTGTCTCGCCGACTCGTATTTACGTGCAACAAAAGGCTTACGATCAATTTTTATCCGAGTTTACTAGCCAGCTTAGCAATATTCATATTGGCAATGGCTTAGATGAGGCGGTGGATATGGGACCACTTGCACATGAGCGGCGACTTGCGGCCATGGGTGATTTAATAGCGGATGCGCGTCAACAGGGCGCCACCGTTGAAATAGGCGGTGAGCGTCTGCAGCGTGAGGGCTTTTTCTATGCGCCGACCGTACTCACTAACACCCATCATGCTTGTAAAATAATGAACGAGGAGCCCTTTGGCCCCGTGGCTACGGTGACGGCTTTTAGCGAGTTGGATGAAGCCATTGCCGAAGCGAATCGTCTCCCCTATGGCTTAGCGGCCTATGCCTTTACTAACAACTTACAGGCATCGGTTAAGCTATCAAATGACATCGAAGCGGGGATGGTACATCTTAATCACTTAGGTTCTGCCTTGCCGGAAGCGCCTTTTGGCGGCATTAAGGATAGCGGCATAGGCAGTGAGGGTGGTCAGGAAACTTTTAACGCTTACTTAGTGACTAAGCTTATCACGCAAGCTTGATAACTTGCTATGCTGCGGCGACGGCTATGCGCTGTGGCATACTTTATCTGTTCACTGATACCTGTTGTAGCAGTGATGTTAACTAGCCATGTTAGGTATTTTTTATGCTCGCTGCGATTATTGACTTTATTCTCCATATTGATCAGCATTTACAGGTCTTGGCAAATGACTATGGTCTCTGGATTTATGCCATTTTATTTTTAATTATTTTCTGTGAAACGGGCTTAGTGGTGACGCCGCTCTTACCGGGCGACTCGCTGCTCTTTGCGGCCGGTGGTTTAGCGGCCATTGGTGAGATGAATGTCCATCTGATGGTGCTGTTATTGGTAATCGCTGCGATCCTAGGCGATGCGGTAAATTTTCATATCGGCAAGTACTTCGGCCATCGGCTGTTTGCCAATCCAAATTCCAAGATTTTCCGCCGAGTGTATTTAGAGAAAACCCATGCCTTTTATCAGAAGCATGGTGGTAAGACCATTATTTTGGCGCGCTTTGTGCCGATTGTACGTACTTTCGCGCCTTTTGTCGCTGGCATGAGCAAAATGCACTACGGCCATTTTTATCGCTTTAATGTCATTGGCGCCTTGCTATGGGTACCGATTTTCTCCTACCTAGGCTATTTCTTTGCCAATATCCCAGTTGTCAAAAATAATTTAAGCCTGGTGTTGGTGGCAATTATTATCTTATCCTTACTGCCTGGTCTAATAGAAATCATCCGCCACCGTTGCGCCAGCAAATAATAGAACATATCACGGACGCTTATTAATATATTTCTAATATTTCATGGAAACTAGCGCAACGATGCCGTTATACTATGGCTATTTGCGATTCGCAGCATGACAAAGAGAGGAAGACAATGACTTATAGAGACGAGACCATTGCCGTTCATACCGGTTATGAGCCAGAAGCCACGACCAAAGCGGTGGCAGTACCGATTTATCAAACCACCTCCTATGCCTTTGATAATACACAGCACGGGGCAGATCTATTTGATCTAAAAGTAGCGGGTAATATCTACACCCGCATTACCAACCCGACCAATGCCATTATCGAAGCGCGGGTAGCAGCGCTTGAAGGTGGCGTGGGTGCCCTAGCCTTAGCCTCCGGTATGGCAGCCATTACTTATGCCATTCAAACCATTGCCGAAGCGGGTGACAATATCATCTCCGTCTCCGCCTTATATGGTGGCACCTATAATCTTTTTGCCCATACCATGCCACGCCAAGGGATTGAGGTCAGATTCTTTGATCATAAAAACCCTGAAGCGATACGTGACTTAGTCGATGAGCGCACCAAGCTGGTTTTTGTGGAGTCCATCGGTAACCCCTTGGGTAATATTGTCGATTTAGAAGCGGTGTCCAAGATCGCGCATGAGTACGGTGTCCCAGTGGTGGTAGACAATACCGTCGCCACGCCGGTATTACAAAAGTCCTTTGAATTTGGCGCTGATATTGTGGTGCATTCTTTAACCAAGTACATTGGCGGTCACGGCAATAGCTTAGGCGGTATCATTGTCGACAGCGGTAATTTCCCCTGGGGTGACTATCCTGAGCGCTTCCCCCTACTCAACAACCCGGACCCTAGCTATCACGGCGTGAATTATGTGCAGGATGTGGGTAAAGCGGCCTATATCACGCGTGCTCGGGTGGTGCCTTTACGTAATATGGGAGCTGCCCTCAGTCCGCTCAGCACTTTCTTGCTATTACAGGGTTTGGAGACGCTCAGCTTGCGTATGGAACGTCATACAGACAATGCGCTAAAAATTGCCGAGTACCTACAGCAGCATGATAAAGTCGCTTGGGTCAATTATGCTGGTCTGCCCGATCACCCGGAGCATGAATTAGCTAAAAAATATGTCAAAGGCAAGCCCTCCGGCATCTTATCCTTTGGCGTCAAAGGCGGTCGTGAAGCAGGTGCGCGCTTTATTGATGCCTTACAGCTCTTTATTCGCCTAGTCAATATCGGTGATACCCGCAGTTTGGCTTGCCATCCGGCCACCACCACACATCGTCAATTAAGCGATGAGGAATTAGCGGCCGCTGGTGTGAGTAAGGATATGGTACGTCTATCGGTGGGGATTGAACATATTGATGATCTGATCGCTGATTTGGCGCAAGCACTCGATGCGGTGTAACTGCATTTGAACAGGTCGGCCATGACTCAAAAGCCACCCCATGAAATTGGCGGTGGCTTTTATTTTGTCGTAGTTCAGTGTCTTGTCAGCATTGTAATTAAGCATGCGCCGACCATTCTTCTGTTGCATAATGCTTTAAAGTAAAACTTTAGGCCCTTTTTACCAGTCCTTGACGTGTTTAAAAAACTCAATCTCACCACCCTCTTATTATTAATTGCGCCCCCGCTGTTTTGGGCGGGTAACTTTGTCATCGGGCGTATCGTCCGCGATGATATCGGCCCCATGAGCCTATCCTTTTGGCGTTGGTTGATTGCGTTTTGCTTTCTTTTACCCTTTACCTATAAGCATATTAAAAACGACTGGCCGCTCTATAAGCAACATAAATTCTTTGTGCTTAAAACCGCCATTGTCGGGGTCACTGCTTTTAATACCTTGGTCTATTTGGGCTTACACGGGACCACAGCAACCAATGCCCTGCTGCTTAACTCAACCGTGCCGGTGCTGATTATTTTATTCGGCTTACTATTTTATAAGCAGCGTCTTTATACCTTACCCACGATTGGTTTAGTTTTGTCTCTCATTGGGGTGGCGACAATTATTAGTAATGGCAATCTGCAAACCCTGATTAACTTCAGCTTTAACCCAGGCGATATCATTGTTTTTGTGGCGATGATCTGTTGGGCCATTTACACACTATGGATGAAAAGCACACCTCAAGGGATGAACCGCACCGCACTGACCTCGGTCCAAATTGCCATTGCCGTGATTGCGCTCTTCCCCTTATGGCTATGGGAATCGGGCGCTCAATTACCGATTTATCTTAATAGCAATGCAAAATTAGCCCTACTCTATGTGGGCATCTTCCCCTCGGTGATTGCCTATGTTTGCTACAGTTTAGCCATCAGTCGGGTCGGCCCCATGCTGACGGGGCTATTTATTCACCTGATGCCAGTGTTTGGGGTGATTTTGGCTGCCGTTTTTGCCAAAGAAAGTATTCATGCATACCATCTGATCGGCATTGCCTTGATTGCCTTCGGCTTAATTTTATCCAGTCGCCACTCATAGTCAGTCAAGAGGCCTAGGGTTTTTACTATTATTTTGATGCGCGCGCATTAACAATGGGTTAAAATCAGACGTATTAGCGTAACAAAATATTTCCCCATGTCCTGTATTAAGCGTCGTCTTCTTATATGGTGGAGCGCACCAGCTATTCTAGTAGCAGCGCTATTTATGCCATTAGCCACTACGATGGTGACTGATGACAGTGACGACGCTGCGCCTAGTGCGATTACCATGGCGCTGTGCGGCGCTCAGGGGCAGCTCATCAGCTACACCATCACCCTAGCCAGTGATGATGAAGCCCCAGTATCGCCTAGTCCTAGTGCATATTGTCTCTCCTGTTTGCTGCCGAGCATGGCTGAAGCCATCCTCAACACACAGCCCTTGCTACAAGGAACTCAGCTGATCGCACGCAGCAAACCGCAAGCAATACCATCCTTTGTCGCCCTTCCCACACCCCATGATCAGTGGTTACCACACCGGCCGTTGGCGCCCCCCCATCCTATCTGAGCATCGCAACATCGGTGTATAACAAGGCATTATCGTTATTCAATGCTTAATTCATTTTTTTACAACACAGTAACAACTTAAGATCAGGGTGAGTTTTATCTAATCCCGCAGCCCTTTCTCTTAGCGAACCGTATTTTTGGAGAGCTCTAATGTTTGAACTTGATGTCGTCGGCTTGTCGCGTTTGCAGTTTGCGGCGACCGCCATGTTCCACTTTATTTTCGTGCCGCTGACCTTGGGTCTATCCTTTTTGCTAGCGGTTATGGAAACAATTTATGTGATTAGCGGACGTGATATTTGGCGCCGCATGACCCTATTCTGGGGTACCCTTTTTGGTATTAACTTTGCCATCGGGGTGGGCTCCGGTATCGTGATGGAGTTCCAGTTTGGCATGAACTGGTCCTATTACAGTCACTATGTGGGCGATATTTTCGGTGCCCCTTTAGCCATTGAAGGATTAATGGCTTTCTTCCTCGAAGCAACCTTTATTGGTCTCTTCTTCTTCGGCTGGAATCGCATGTCTAAAAAGGCACACTTAACCGTCACCTGGTTAGTCGCCTTAGGCACTAACTTCTCCGCCTTATGGATTCTTATTGCCAATGGCTGGATGCAATACCCCGTCGGTGCAGTCTTTAATCCGGACACGATGCGCATGGAGATGACGAGCTTTTTTGATGTTATTTTAAATCCAGTGGCCCAAGCGAAATTCCTGCACACTGTAATTGCTGGCTATATTACCGGTGCCGTGTTTATTATTGCGGTAAGTGCTTGGTATTTACTACGTGGACGCAATATCGGCTTAGCTAAGCGCTCGATTGCGATTGCTTCTGCCTTTGGTTTTATGGTTTCTATCGGTGCCATTACCCTTGGCGACGAGAGCGGTTACCTAGCTGGTGAGAACCAGAAAATGAAAATTGCCGCCCTTGAGGCCATGTGGGAAACGCAAGCCGCACCGGCCTCCTTTAACGTGGTGGCCATTCCTAACCAAGAGGCCATGGCAAATGACTTTGCCATCGACATCCCTTGGGTCATGGGTTTAATTGGTACACGCTCTTTTGACCAAGTGATGCCAGGTATTAAGGAACTGGTGGAGCGTAATGAAGAGCGCATCATCAAAGGCATGGATGTATACGAGGCCCTACAACGCAGCAAGGCTGATGGCAATGATGCGGAGTCCAAGCAGTTCTTTGCGGATAACTGGCAGGATTTAGGCTATGGCTTATTGCTTAAAAAGTATCGTGACGATATTGCGAATGCCACGCCTGAAGAAATTCGCATGGCCGCCATTGATACCGTACCGGATGTTACCTCCTTATTCTATACCTTCCGCATTATGGTGGCACTTAGCTTTTACTTTGTGTTCTTCTTTGCTTTAGTGTTCTGGTTAACGGTGAAAGGTCGTATTGCTCAAAGCAGCAAAACCTTAAAACTAGCCATGTGGACAATTGTAACGCCATGGATAGCGATTGAATGCGGTTGGTTTGTGGCTGAATACGGTCGTCAGCCTTGGGTTATTGACGGTATTTTACCGACCCACTATGCGGTCTCGCATCTATCCGTAACCTCACTCCTCATTAGCTTAGCCATTTACTTCACCTTGTACTTAACGATTTTTATCGTCGGTACCAAAGTGATGTTAAGCGCAATTAAAAAGGGGCCTGAGTATTACACCCCTAGCGACAACGCTTCAATGCTTAGCGCTAAGGTAGCGACCGAGGCAGTGCAAAGCCACTAAGAAAGGAAAAAATTATGACGAACTCATTGATTTTATTAGATTACGAAACCCTACGTATTATCTGGTGGCTGTTGATGGGCGTGCTGCTTATCGGCTTTGCCATCATGGATGGTTTTGATTTGGGCGTTGCTGCCTTATTGCCAGTCATCGGTCGTAGCGACACTGAGCGCCGCCTGATGATTAACTTAGTTGGTCCAGTTTGGGAGGGTAATCAGGTCTGGTTAATTACCGCTGGTGGGGCAATTTTTGCGGCTTGGCCCGCCTTATACGCCACCTCATTTTCCAGTTTTTATCTGGCCATGATGCTCTTGTTAGTGACTTTAATTTTGCGTCCCGTGGGCTTTAAGTACCGCAGCAAATACGAGGGTACAACCTGGCGTAATGTCTTTGACGGTATCCTCACCTTTGCCGGGGTGGTGGCACCTGTGGTGTTTGGCGTAGCCTTTGGTAATGTGATCCTAGGCATCCCCTTTGAGGTAGAAACGCCGAGCATGCGCCCCCTCTTCCATGGCACTTTCTTCGGCCTATTTACACCATTTACCCTCTTTTGCGGTGTCTTAAGCTTACTCATGCTGGTAACGCACGGTGCTACCCTGATCGCTTGGCGTGTGGTTGAGCCCGTCAATCATCGGGCGCGTAAACTCGGCATCATCACCGCACTCTTAGTCGCTGTATTATTTGCAGCAGGCGGTTTTTGGCTCAGTGCCTTAGACGGTCAGCTCATTACCTCGGCCACCGATCCTAGCGCCCCATCTAATCCGCTCAATAAAAGCGTGGATGTGGTTAATGGCGCTTGGTTAGCTAATTTCGCTAAGTACCCTTGGATGTGGGCTGCGCCTGCCCTGGGTGTCGTAGCGGCTTTACTGACCGGTGTCTGCTTAGCGATGCAGCGCCCGATTGCGGCCTTTATCAGCTCAGCACTCAGCATTACGGGTGTGATTCTAAGCGTTGGTTTTGCTTTATTCCCCTTTATCCTACCTTCCTCAGCTAATCCAAACCAAGGTCTGACGGTGTGGGATGCTTCCTCTAGTCATCTAACCCTGTGGGTGATGCTGATTGTGACCATTATCTTCTTACCGATCATCTTATCCTACACCTCGTATGTTTATCGCGTGATGCGCGGTCCGATCACGGAAGAGTCACTGAACGAAACGCATAACAGCTATTAATTTAGGAGTTAATTATGTGGTATTTAACCTGGATGCTTGGTACCTCACTGGCTTGTGGCATTGCTGTGGCAGTGGGTCTATGGTATGAGCTGCATGAGGACAAAATGGATGATCCCATGCTGGCTTCCTCACTAGATAAGCGCAACTAAGTATGGCAAAAGCCGAGCACGATCCGGCCGCGACCCTATTAAAATTACCACGTGAGCAATCACGTTACTTAGGGGGACTGGCAAAACAGGCCAAGGGCTATTTAAGCCTTGCCATTATGGCGCCAGTCCTTTCAGGCCTCTTGCTGCTAATTCAAGCCTGGCTGTTAGCTGGTGTGTTAGATAAAGCCATCGTGCAAGGCTTGGCTAAAGAAGCGCTGCTATTGGATATTGCGCTGATTCTGCTATTGCTAGTCACGCGCACCTTCATCACTTGGCAAGGTGAGCGTGCCGGCATCAAAGCCTCAGAAAAAATCAAAGCCCTGGTCCGTCAATCACTCTTTGCCGATATCCTAAGTCGCAGTCCCGCATGGAGTCGCCAACAAGCCTCTGGTGCTATCGCCGGTGTGTTGGTGGAGCAGGTCGAGGCCTTTGACGGCTATTTTGCACACTACCTGCCAGCACTGATTGCTGGCACTTTTTTGCCCATCGTTTTTGCCCTCTTTGTCTTGCCTGTGGACTGGGTTGCAGGCTTGTTATTATTACTTACCGCCCCTTTAATTCCTTTGTTTATGGCCTTAGTGGGCTGGGGTGCAGAGGCGGCAAGTCGACGACATTTAGAGGCTTTTACGCGCCTGTCCGGTTTTTTTGCGGATCGGCTACGTGGTCTTTCCACCTTCAAACTATATGGTCAGGCCGAGGCCGAAGCAAATCGTGTCGTTGAAGCAAGCGAGCTGTTACGCAATAAAACCATGGCTGTACTACGCTTGGCCTTTTTATCTTCTGCCACCTTAGAGTTTTTTGCTGCCCTCGGGGTTGCGGGTACCGCTTTATATATCGGTCTAACGTATTTAGAATTTATTAACTTGCGTGGCGCAAGTGTCTTAACGCTACAGGCTGGGATGTTTTGCCTATTAATGGCACCCGAAGTCTATAACCCCCTCCGGCAATTTGCCGCACATTATCACGATCGAGCCAATGCCCGTGCTGCCGTGGCTGAAATGCATCAGCTATTTGGTCGCTTAAGCGCAGATTTTACAGCCCCCACGGCAGCGCACAGGGAGAGCACTGAGCGTGCAGCGATTGAGGCTGATGCGCTAAGCACAGCGCCTGACTCAGCCGACCATGATAGTGCCTTAAGCGCAACGGCCTTGAATATTCCTATACCAGGACGTGAACAGTTACTGATTAGGGATTTATCCTTTACCCTAAAAAAGGGCCAATCCATTGCCATTATGGGCGCAAGTGGCATCGGCAAAAGCTCGCTTCTCGAAACACTGGCTGCCCTCCGTCCGGCTGACGGCAGCATTAATTTAGCTGGGCTACCGCTATCCTCCTGGTCGAAGGCACAACTACGGCAGCATTTAATGCTAATCGGCCAACACCCCTATGTTTTTGCTGGCAGCATTGCCGACAATCTACGCTTAGCCTCAGCGCAAGCTGATGATCAGGCTTTAGCACAGGCGGTGCAGCTAGCAGCAATGGAGGATGTTATCGCTGAATTACCCGCCGGGCTCAATTCAACTATCGCTACCCGCGGCTATGGTCTCTCTGGCGGTCAATTACAACGCTTGGCCTTAGCACGCTTATTTCTCGCGAATCCCTCAGTGATTTTATTAGATGAACCGACCTCCAATTTGGATGCGAGCACGCGTGATATGGTCTTGGATAATTTAATGCATTTTGCCAAGGGCCGCAGTCTCTTAATGGTAACGCATGACCCGGTGGTAGCGCTGAGGGCTGATAGCGTCTTCTGTCTACAAGATCAAACACTGGTGCCGCTAGATAAACGCAGGCTCTTGCAGGAGATGCACCTATGAAAGCCATTTGGCGTGTACTAGCCCCCTTATATAAACAACGAGCTGGCGCACTCGTATTAGCGCTACTGCTAAGCCTGATGACGCTGGCTGCGGGCGTAGGCTTACTCGGTGTGGCCGGTTGGTTCTTAACCGGTGCTGCACTGGTGGCCGCTTGGCAGACCTTTAATTTATTTGCGCCTTCAGCCTTGGTACGCGGCCTCTCCTTTATACGTATTTTAAGTCGCTATGTGGAGCGTGTCATAGGCCATGATGCCACCCTACGCCTCCTGGCTGATTTGCGCGGTAGTGTATTTAGACGTTTATTAACCCTGGATGCGGCACAATTAGCCAAGTATAAAGACGGCGATCTCATTGCTCGTCTAACCGGTGATGTGGACGCGCTTGATACCGTGTATTTATTTGCCGTGGCACCGATTATTACGGGCTTAGTGATCGGCTTTATTTTATCCATCGTTGTCGCTGCCTATCTACCAGCAGCAGCCCTCTTACTGGCGCTTTGTTTATTGCTAGGCACGGTTATCGTGCCACTTTACTTGGCCAAAAAAGCCCAGCAACCTGGTGCAATCGTACAAGAAAATGTCGCTGCGCTACGTGATACCAGCGTACACACGGTCACGGCTCACGCCGACTTAATTGCGCTTGGTGCCCACCAACAAGCGCAACAAGCCTTTGCCAAGCAATGTCTCGCGGTGGCACTAGCACGTCAACAGCAATCGTTTTTAGCAGCCAATGGCAAAGCCGTGGTGCAATTACTCGCTGGCCTAAGCCTTGTAGGCATGCTGTACTTTGGGATTGACGGACTACGTCAAGGGCAGCTGAGCGGACCCGTATGGGCTGGCTTGGTTTTAGCCGTATTAGGTGTGTTTGAGGTCTTTGCGCCCATTATGCGAGGGGCTTCACGCCTAGGTAGTGCGGCTGCCGCTGCCAAACGTATTGATGCCTTAAGCCACAGCCAAGCCAACATCGTCGATAGCGAGCAGACGCAGGACTTGCCGCTAGCCGGTAGCTTGCTTTTTAATGAAGTGCACTATGCTTATCCCACGGCTGATGGTCTTGCCAAAGGACCAGAAGTTTTAAAAGGCATTTCCTTCACACTAGCCAAGGCTGAGCGTATTGCGATTATCGGTAAAAGCGGCGCTGGCAAATCAACCCTTTTAAATCTACTCTTGCGCTTTGATGACCCAGATGCCGGTAGCATCAGTTACGGTGGCCTTGATATTCGTCAAGCACCACTTGCACAACTACATCAACGCATTGCATTTTTAAGTCAAGATGCACCGGTATTTTTAGGTACCATCCGCAGTAATTTATTAATTGCCAAGCCAGATGCCGATGACGACAGCTTATGGCAGGCCTTGGATAACGCCCGCTTAGGCGATTTTGTGCGTCAGTTACCTGAGGGTTTGGATAGCTGGACTGGTGAAGGCGGTCGTACCCTCTCAGCCGGTCAGGCACGCCGTTTATGCTTGGCTAGAGCACTGCTATCACCGGCTCAAATCCTAGCCTTAGATGAGCCGACACAAAGCTTAGACCGGGCAGCAGAGCAAGCCTTTTTGCATGATTTAATCCATGCCACACAAGGTCGTTCGGTGATTTTGTTGACCCATGCAACACTACCGCCAAACGCGGTGGATAAAATTTATCAACTAACAAACGGTCAGTTAATTCGTATACACTAAAGCCTATGTACCCCGCTAAGGCTTGGCTAAGACGCTAAGCAAACGTGCTGCTAAGCTATCGCTTAAATTTAATCTTTAGAGGAGAGGATAATGCAGGACCAACTCGATTTAAAAAAGATTTTCGCTCCCACCGGTGAACTTCGCGCTGTGATTAATCTGGGCAATGCCATTCTCGCAAAGCCAGGCACGGAGCATGAGGTGGTACGTGGTGTATCGGTTGATTTGGCAAAGAAATTTGCCTTGCAATTAGGTCTACCGTTGAAGTTAATTCCGGTTAAAAAGGCCGCGGAGGCGGTTAACTATATCGCCACCGGCAATGCCGATATCGGTTTTTTTGCCATTGATCCGGAGCGTGCCGAGTTAGTTAGCTTCACCCAACCCTATGTTGTGATTCAGGGTGGCTATATGGTGCCTCAACACTCATCGATTCAAAGCATTGAGGAGGTCGATCATAAAGGCAAGCGGGTGGTGGTCGGTCAAGGTAGTGCCTATGATTTACATCTAAGCCGAAGCTTAAAGCATGCTGAAATTATCCGTGCCGCCAGTTCTCAAGAGGTGGTTGATCATTTCTTGGCTCATGGCTACGAAGTCGCCGCCGGCGTAAAGCAACAGCTGGAATTAGATGCGGCACGTGTTGGTAGCGCAGTACGCATTTTACCCGGTCATTTTATGGAAATTCCTCAGGCGATGGGGGTCGCTAAACAACGCGGTGATTTAGCGGCGGACTATCTCAATCAATTCGTACAGCAAGTGAAAGCCGGTGGTGAAGTACAGCAAATATTAGATGCCAATCAAGCACAGGGTGCCATTGTCGCTAAATAGCCAGCGCTCACCCGGTGAGGGCGAGCAAGCAAGCGGTGCCGGATAGTGCGTTATCAGCACCTCGACCGCTTGAGCTACGGTATGACCGCATGATCTTCGGCGTAGCTACGGCTGGGATCAATCACATGGGCCTGAGCCAGCTCCTCCAACTCCGCACTATGGTAGAGATCGAGGCACTTGAGTAGCTGTAATTTCGCTTGCTCACTCGACGCTTGAGGCATTAGCTGCTCGCTCTCAGCCCCCATCTCTGGCTCGTCTGAGGCACGACTAGCCGCGCGATACGGCCTTTCTAAATAGCGGCTAACTAGGGGTGGCACCTGGCTCAACATCGCTGCCAACTCATAGCGACTCCAACTATGCAATGCAGCGGCCGTATACAGCGCATCGGCTGCTACCTCTGCACTCTCATGATAAGCCGTACTGATGCAATAGGCTAAGACCTCATCTTTGAAAACCTGCTGATAACTCCTTGCCGAGGCAGGACTCAGATCCACAATGTCCGGATCAAAATCTCGTAACTCCTGCAACACGGCGTAATCCGGTGCTTGCGCTTGAGTCTCGCGCTGGGCAGCCCCATCAGTCAGTGAGGGCGGCTCCTCTGCTGTGGCGGCAAACACCAAGGAGCTCAAAGCAGCTAGCACGATCATTGTGCTAAGCGCTAAGGCAGCGTGCATACGATAACAAGTCAATCCTCTCATCACGACGATTCCTATCAATAACAGCGATGCTAGTTAGACCGTACGCCATCTTAAAGTTCAACCGCCTACCTTGCGACCTGAGCACAAAGCTCAAGCAGCAGTGATGAATTACTCAATCACAATGCTTGGTTGATACTCATTAAAGAATTGCTCAGGACGCATCGCCCCCATCAAGGACAACATCATAAACTCTTCAACGCTGATTGGCTTCACCACGCTCGCCTTAAATTTGATATCAGAACGTTGATTGCTTAAAAAATCGAATAACTTAGTGCATGCACTTTCAAGATCATCGACCACCATCGCAAGGCCAGCTGTATTAATACACTCCTGCTTAGCCTGCGCCAGCTTCATTTGCACCATTTGCTCGCGCTCTGATGCTGTCAGCGTGGCTTGCTCATCAGCTAATTGCTGCTTTTCAACGAGCTGCATCAGCGACGGTACACCGCCTTTATCCTTCAACTCTAAGCTCAGATCCTTAAGCGTGATTTTAGCTAATAAGCTCATCAATTCAGGGGTCATTTCCTCTACATCAGGATTAGCCGCTAAGTAATTTGATAGATCTAACACAGCGGCAGGATTAGCCAAATTTAACATGCCCCCCACTTCTAGAAAATCCGGAATCAGCACACTTGATTTAAGCGTCACCTCCCCAGCTGCGCCGTCCAATTTATAGTAAGAAGCCACATCAAGATGCTGTGGTGCGGGCTTATCAATTTCTGCGAACAGCGCATTTAACTCCTCCTGGAACAGCTCACCACTCACATCCACGATGTTTTTAATCGTAAAATCGACCTCCTGAAAATCTTGCTCCTCCTTGAAACGATTTAACTTGACTTCATCCGCACTGAGTAACAGCTCACCCTCATCGTCCAATAAAGTTACCTTGTGCAGCGTGACCGTGCCACTAGGACTGGCCTCTAATTTGGCGTAGCTCAGTCTATCTTGTAGCTCATGCTGCACTAAAAATTGCTGCACTTCCTCTTCGACTCGATTAGTGGCAGTTTTTTGTATAAAGAACCAAGCGCCCACGGCAATCAACGCCAGTATCACCAGGATGATGACGGGTTTTTTAATTGTTGACTTAGCCATTACTCACCTCTCTTAAAAAATTTAAACTTAAAGGATCATGCTACTTACGCTGTTGCCGCCTGTACTCCCAAGGCGCCAAAGGATTAGCATCACGCCACAGCCCAAGTCTTTCGTGCTGCGCAGCTTGCTGTGCTTCAAGGTACTGATTATCCCTCACATACTGGGTATAGGCCCAAGCATAGCCCTGTCTGACCATACACAAATTGACATTAGTATCACCAATAAAAACCTCGGCTAATAAGCGTTGATAGCGATCCCTACCCTCAATCTGCAGCCGTACTTCCTTCGTCGCAATCAAATCAGCTAAGGCCTCCTTGGCCACACGGGAAAAGGGCTGTTTCTGCTCCGGCGCATCAATTTGTGATAAACGTACCCGATGCTGCTTATGATTCATGTCTAGCAAGGTGATGCTATCCCCATCTGAGACTTTGACCACACGTCCCGTTAATACGGACTGCGCTGCGACCTCCCTCTCATCCACCGACTCAGCCGTCGCCTCGCTTGCTTGATGCAGCGAGCGGATTGCGCTTTGGTTTTGACAGGCCAATAAGAGATTAAGTACTAACAGCAGTAAGACGCTAAAACGCCATAGCATGACTAATTTGTGCTTTGCATTATCCATTTAGCTAGTATATAAACAAATGGCGCATCAACGCACAAAAATCCCTTAATTTGTCCTAGCATATTTTAAGCATCGTGGCGCCAGCACTTAGGCCACTGGTCTAGCACCCATGCGCGGTTGCCAACGAGCAATTTCACCACGCTGCAGGGTTTTTAAAACCAACTCCGTCATTAAATTAATTGAGACATGACGAGCAAAAAACTGCTCTAACACAGCGCCTAATAAATACGGACTGATACCTGAAAAAGCCAGCTCATCTATTTCAAGCTCAATTTTGACGCCGCGCCCATATAGTATCGGCCCTGGCATTGGTATACGGTGGTGCATTGGCGTAATCGAGACCTTACGAATACCGTTAATCTGCTTGCTAATACCGCTATCAGCCACATTGGCATAAATACGCAGCAATTCACGCAAGGCTGCCGCACCTTGTTCCTCATCTAAATCCATCAAACTGGAATAATTTAAATTTAAATGACTAAGCAAGCGCCATGCATAGGCGCCACGCGCCAAGGCCGGTCGCGGTTTAGAAGGATCACGTAATAAACTCAGGCCCTGTGTAGGCATAAACTCGCTAAAGCGAAAATCAATCTTATCACCCGCTCTTAATAACAAGGGCAAATCGCGATTGGTACAACTTAAGTTCAGCGACAAGGCCTCAATCTCTTGGTCAAAGGGTGGCTGTTTGGGGTCAGATAGGCTGATAAAAACCTCGCTGCCGATATACGAAGTACGGGTACCGGAGCGCTGCGCCGTATCCGATAGTTGGCGCTCTTCTCGTCGCACCGAGAAATAGCCATGCTGCTCATCACTATCAGCACCTAAAGCTCTAAACATCTCTTTAAATGGCTGACTACCACGTTGACCCGCACGCATAGCCTCCACCCGATCCACACTATAGACCTCATAATCCATGGGCTTGGCGCGCTCTGGCACCACATGATATTCATGTAAATTAGGCGTCACGGCGATGCGATTTGCTTTATAAGGAAATAAATTGATAATAGGTGCACAATTCAGCAAAAAGTTTTCAGCTGAAACATTAGCCTCTAAATCATAAAAACTCTGATCAAACAAAAATGTGATTTCAAAGTGCTTATTATCCTTGTCTTGAATCAACTCCTCTGGTAGCTTTAGGCCTTTTAGTAAGTTATTAATACTGAAAAACATAAAGCGTTGAGGAAAGGCAAAGTACTCATGCAAGATACGATAACCGTGAAACACGCGCGGATCTAATGGCAGCATCGACTGCTCTGAGTCAAAGCCTTCATGCTTCACTGCGCTTTTATCCAAACGATTCATCCATCGCATTGGTCGTGCATCATCATGACACACTACCGCAAGGGTATGCGCCATGATCAATTCCAGCAATTGATGGGTAATCATATCATTGCCATTTAGAAAAAAGCTCAGCTTATCAAAGTCCTGCAAGCCACTCAGGGTGGCGCCACCCTCCACCTTAAAGCGCATACGCAAGGAGCTCATCACCACCGGCTGATTGCGCCCGTTAAAACCCATGCGCTTAAGCGGTAAATCAACCGGCACACCACTGATTTCTGCTTCTTCCAAAGTGAGCGGACGCAATTCTTGCGCTTGCCCCACCGTAAAACGAAGCTCCTTATCATCGTTCAGGCGTGCGCGTAACACCGTACCCCGTTTGACCTTAAAGCCTTGATTTAGATTACCCCGCTTAGTGTCTGGATGAAATTGCACTACCGACATAGAGGGCGTAGGTGCCACGTAATGTGGGTGTAGCACCTCTAATAGATTTTGCGTAAACTGCGGAAACTCAGCATCCATTTTCATATGAATGCGTGCAGTTAAAAAGCTAAAACCCTCCAATAGCCGTTCAACATAGGGGTCAGAAACCTCAATGCCCTGCATCCCTAGCCGACCAGCGATTTTGGGATATTGCGCGGCAAACTCCCTGCCAGCCTCGCGAATATAATTCAATTCGCGATTATAGTATTCTAAAAACTCACTATCCATGGGCGCTTAACACTTAATTGCCTGCATCAAAACGAATCTCAGCAATTTCCAATAGACCGTACTCGTTGCTATCACTCATCAGCATTTTTTGGCCCAGACCCTGATAAATAGTTTCAGATAAGGCAATCCACTCAGTACGCGCTACTAAGTTTAAGGCATCGGTCTGACTAGCATAATCGAGCTGAGCAGGATAGCGTGCAGGCACCAGACCCACATGTGAGCGGCCATCCAGCATCAATACCTCAGTTTGCACCCACAGCAAATCGCTAAGCCCTTGTGCTTGAATCAAACGCAGACTGGCAATCGCCTCAAACGGAATCCAACCATAACGGCCATTACTCATAAATTCAAGTAAGGGACCTAAGCGTCCATCCCCATCGCACAACCACTCAAACGCCTGCGTCTGCTCGCTATTATCATGCCTTGTTAGCACACCGCCAATCATGGGCGCCATTTCTAAGGCTTGTTGCCTAAAGGCAGCCGCTTGGTCCGGATTGTCTTCTTGTAATGCTTGGGTCAATAAAGCAAACCACTCAGGCGGCGTGCCAAAAACCGCTGGCATCGCCTCGCCTGCAAACACCTTTGCTCTTTCGCTCTCTGCATTCATGGCATTGATATAAATCATCGCTACCGGTTGCGCCTGCGGATTCATTTCGGCACTGAGTTTGAGCTGATCAACGGCCCGTTGCCAGTCGCCTTTGAGGGCTAATACTTGAAACAACTGGGCACGTAGATCCGCATTATCCGGCTTTTTACGCACCGCATTTTTGATCTCTGCAAGCACCTCATCAATCGAATGTGTCTTAAAAAGCTGAGTGCTTAAGGCTGCTTTCATCATGATTTCCTAATTACTTCTCACTGTCTTTTAATGAAGGCAACTTAGACACTAAGCGCAAGGACACGGTTAAGCCCTCTAGTTGATAGTGTGGGCGCAAGAAGAACTTAGCTGCATAGTAACCGGGATTATCGGGTAGCTCAGTCACTTGCACCTCAGCCGCCGCTAATGGCTTACGCGCCTTGGTCTCTTGTGAGGAGTTAACCGGGTCACCATCCACATAGTTCATAATCCAGTTATTTAACCAACGCTCCATATCGTCACGGTCGGTAAATGAACCCACCTTATCGCGCACAATACACTTCAAATAGTGAGCAAAACGGCAGCAAGCAAATAAATACGGTAAACGAGCCGCTAAACGGGCATTGGCTGTTGCGTCCTGATCATCGTACTCGGCTGGCTTTTGTAGCGATTGGGCACCGATAAAGGCAGCAAAATCCGAGTTTTTACGATGTACTAAGGGCATAAAACCGTTTTTAGCCAATTCTGCTTCACGACGGTCACTAATGGCAATTTCAGTAGGACATTTCATATCCACCCCCCCATCATCGGTCGGGAAGGTGTGTGCCGGTAAACCATCTACCGCACCACCGGACTCAACCCCGCGGATAGAAGTACACCAACCGTATTCCTTAAATGAGCGGTTGATATTGGCAGCCATCGCATAAGCGGAGTTAGCCCACGTGTAGTGGTCGTGATTGGCACCATCCACCGCTTCTTCAAAATCAAACTCATCCACTGGGTTCGTGCGAGCACCATAGGGTAGGCGCGCCAAAAAGCGTGGCATGGTTAAACCAAGATAACGCGCATCGTCAGATTCTCTTAAACTACGCCAAGCGGCATACTCGGTATTACTGAAAATCTTGCTTAAGTCACGCGGATTAGAGAGCTCTTGCCATGAGTCCATTTGCATCACCGAGGGTGCGGCCCCAGAAATAAAAGGACAATGCGCCGCCGCACCGATCTTAGCCATTTCACCCAATAGTTCAACATCTTGTGGGCTGTGATCAAAATGGTAATCACCGACAATACAACCAATAGGTTCACCACCAAATTGACCGTACTCCTCCTCATAAATACGCTTGAAGATAGGGCTTTGGTCCCAAGCAGCACCCTTATAACGCTTTAAGGTACGGCCTAACTCCTTTTTAGAAATATCCATAAAGCGGATTTTTAAGAGCTCATCGGTCTCCGTGTTATTAACCAAATAATGTAAGCCACGCCAAGCACCTTCGAGTGCCTGAAACTCTTGATGATGCAGGATTTTATTAATCTGCTCGCTCAGCTTTCTATCAATCTCAGCAATAATTTCTTGAATGGTCGAATAGGCGTCAGATGTTAGCGTGACCGTATTTTCCAAGGCCTGCTGAGCTAGGGTTTTAACCGCATTTTGTACAGCGTCACGCGCCTCATCGGTTTTAGGTTTAAACTCTTTTTGTAACAGCGATGCCAGACCATCCTCTGCACCAAGCTGTTGTTGCATTTCAACATCTTTTAAAGAACTTGTACTCATCCCACTATCTCCTAGTTCTCATCATCCGTGGTGGTTTTTTCTGCTGTTGTATTTGGTGCAGCGGCTAATGATTTTAATAAGGCCGGATTTTGTAAAACCTGGTTAATCAACTCTTCAGCACCGATTTTACCGTCCATATAGGTCAGTAAATTAGCTAATTCCGTACGCGCTTCGAGTAGCTCTGCTAGGGGCTCAATCTTACGCGCCACATTGGCTGGATTAAAGTCCTCCATGCTTTCAAAGGTCATATCCACATTTAAAATACCATCACCAGTTAAGGTGTTTTCAACCTGCATCGCAACACGTGGTTTAATGGATTTCATGCGATCGTCAAAGTTATCGATGCTAATCTCCATAAATTGACGCTCACTCACATCGGTCTTAGGTACTTCTGATTTACCTGCCAAGTCAGCCATTACCGCCATAACAAAAGGCAATTGGATAGTACGTTCAGCCCCGTAAATTTCAACGTCATACTCAATTTGTACTCGTGGGGCGCGGTTACGTGAGATAAACTTCTGACCGCTTGCGGTTTTTTTACGTTGCATGTAAATCCTCCAAAAAACTAATCTTTAAACCTAAACGATGTTGCTATGATGACGATAGTTATTCGTCGTTATCCTCTGTTTTTGCTAACCAAATATCGAACTGCTCATGACTGCCCGGCACCAAGTTTTTAATCATGTCGTAAAAGTTCAACGGTATGGTTTGTTGGACTCGACGGATTAAAAAAGGCGCTGGATGACTCGGCTCATGCACTTCAAAGTAGCTACAGACCTTTTCCAAAGCTAAGATGGCATCGGCTCGCGTACTGATACTGAGCTCTTTCCAAGATACCTCCTTAATTGCTTCTACTTTGCTAAGTTGGCTAGCTTGATGGCTCGACTCGCCCGCATGTTGTGCATTGCTCGATTCCTCAGGCGCTGAGCTAGCTTCAGTGCTGGCGGGCTGTGGATTGCCGACGACGTTCATAATGACGTCAAACAACTGAAGGGCTTGATTAAATTCGGGACGCCATTCATGGCCTAGCTTTTCAAGCACCAGCTCCTCAATCTGCCGCAACCAGCTGTGCGCCTGATAAAGGGCATTGATCTCAGCCTCATCAGTAATTTTGGCTTGGCTCAGCATCTCTGCTAAACGACCGCGGCCACCCGGAAAATCCGTTTTTGAGCCATCAATAACCTGCTCCGCCTCGCGCAAGCTGAGCTGACCATAGGTGCCACTTAAAATCGGTGCAGAGCGTAAAATACCTAACACACCATCAACGGTCACCAAGGCATTAAGCGCATTAATTCTGGGCAATGGATCCTCATAACCGTCATCCTCAACCAAGGGCGGGTGAATGCCATCCCAAAACGCACTAATGGCCTTAAACACGATTTCCAAGCCATTGGCATAGCCCGGCAAGCCATGTTGTGCCGCCCATGTGCGTACCAGCATCTCCAATACCCGTACATCACATGTTTTGGCGCACAGTGCTAAGGCTTGGCGCTCTGCTTGATTCCACTCGGGTGACTCCGCTTCAATAATGGTGTCACCGAACTGCTGCTCAGGCTTATACTCCAAGGAGCGCGTCAAGGCCAAAAACTCTTGGCTATACTCTAAGTTCTCACCGCAATTTTCATTACTAAAAGAACCGGCAATTTCTTCAAACGTTACCATAATCGACGATCTTAACTTTTGATTATTAACTTAATATGACGACCATATGACATTGACATGACAGCCCGCTATTCAAAATGATGGCTGATGGTAGTACGGCCACCCGATTGAATCGTGACGCTGGTACGATATGCCGGCAAATCACCATTGGTCACGACCACGCTATAAGTACCTGGCGCTAGGCGTATGCTATTACGCGGTGGACTAGCACCATAGCCGCGACCATTGATACTGACATTACCCCAAGGGCGAATATCTAAGTTTAAGGTGCCCATGGCCTGTTGACGCTCACGTCTTTCCTTATCCGCCTGCACTTGTGCCTGTAGGCGCTGACGTTCTTTTTCCTCCTGCTCTAAACGCAACCGCTCTTGTCGTTCTTCACGCTCTTTTTCAGCCGCCAGACGACGTTCCTCAGCCTCACGCTCCAAGGCTTGCTGCTGCTGACGCTCAGCATCCTGTGCAGCCATTGCATTATCGTTGCCCAGCGTACTTGTTGCAGGCGACTCCGTTGGCTGATTTTGTGCTTCTGTCACGCTTGATGTGGCGGTGGTGGCGCTTGCGGCGGCTTCGTCCCGCACCAGCGCCTCCTCGGATACAGCTGCAGATGGCGTCTGCTCTACACCTGCCACTGTAGCTTCTGATTCGCTCGCTGTAGCTTCTGTCGTCTCCTTTTCCTCCGCAGGCGCTGTCACCAAACTGCTTAACAAGGTGGCATCCGAAGACGCTGGCGACGGCTCTTCGCTATCACTAAGCGCTTCCTCCTGTACTGCGGTTTCTACGTTAGGAGCCGGCGCTTGATTTGCTTGCTCCAGCTGCGGCGTAGGTGCTGCCGTCGATAGCGATTCCATGGTGCCTTGCATGCTCTGTTCGGTTTGTGCTACTTGTGTGTTTACAGCGCCGCTAACTGCTTCAGCTTGGGCTAATGCCGCTTGTCTTGCTTGCTCTGCCTGAGCTTCAGCTGCTTCTTGCATTTGTGCAATTTGCGCTTCTATCGCCTCTTGTTGTTGCTCACTATCTTTACTAAACAATAAATAAAAGAGCGTACTTAGAATCACAACTAAGGCAATCGCCGCCGCCGGATAGATCAATCGTTTTGAGGATTTTTGAGGACGTTTTTGCAATGATTGCTTCTGCGCTTTTAAGGAGTCAAATGGCTCATCCGGTGCTGTTGTTGATCCCTCAGCATCCGCACTGGTGCCCACTTCCTCTGCTGGGGTCGTGGCTGATGTAGGCGTTAACGGTGACACACTGCTCGTCGCCGTGGTGGCTGTGGCTGTCTCACTCGTCATCGCACTGCTTTCTCTTGGCTCTGCTGAGCTAGACCCCTCAGCCGTCGTGGACTGTTGTGTTGCTGCTTCAGCGGGTGGCACAGCAGTTAGCGGAGCCCCTCCCATACCTAATTCCTCTAGACCGATGGAGGCATCCTTTGCCTCTGCTGCGCTTGTGACTAGATCGGCAGACTGAGTCTGCTCCATCAGCGGCGCCTCCTCAAGCGGCTGCGCCTGAGCAGTGTCCGCTTCCTGTCGAGCGCTTGGCTCAAGCACGGTTGCTTGCTCTGATGCGCTGTCTTGTGTTAGCGCTGCCGCCGGCACATCGCTTACGGTCTCATCTGACCTTAGATCACCCAGCGGGGCAACTGCAGCCTCCTGCACTGGCGTTGGCCTCGCCACCACTGAGGCAGTAGTAGCGGACAGCGGCGCTTCTGTGATTACTTGTGTGCGTAATCCCGGGGCATGTTGCAGCGGTGGCAAACCAAGTAACTCACTAAACTCATCAATGGTGCTGATACGATCCTTAATTTCAATCGCCGTCGCCATATCAATGGCACGTAAATATTGTCGATTAAAGCGATCTTCCAAGCCCAAGTTGGTCAAACGTTCTTGCTCATTAACTAAGCGATTAATCGCACTTAGCGGTTGCGTTTTTAAAATTAAAAAACGCATTAAGGTCGCCAAGCCATACACATCCGTATGTTCACCTAAAGGCCAAGCCGCATCCTCGGTAAATTGCTCAAACGCTGCACACACAGGCAACAAGGGTTGTTGATCAAGCTCTTTGCTTAGCTGCTGACTAACCCCCGGCAATAGGTGAAAGCGCCCACTTCCATCTTGAAAGATCGTATCTAAAGACCATAGCCCATAATAGCGATTTTGCTGATGCAGTTGACTCAGCCCTAAGCGTAAATCTGCCAGTAAGTCTTGCAAGTCTCCAAGACTGACCTTATCAGTCCACAATGCGGTTTGCCGTAAGGGTTTCCAAGTCGCAGGCACCTGACTAAGGGCTTGGGACACTTGTACATTAATCAACATAATTTCAATCTTTTAAAATTAAACTAGTTAAGCAAGAAAAAGCGTTTTAAATAAGGCGGCATTCGGTGCACCACCATGCACTTGTGCACGCAAAGCCGCACCCGTTGCCTGATTGGTCCACCAATAACTGTTGCTACCTTGGGGCTCGAAAAAATTCGCTAAATTGGGCCAGGAAGAACCCTCTTCCTCTAGCTGCTCAGTCGGCGCTGTGCTATGCCCCTCATTTAAAATGGACAAAATATCATCACCACAGGATGGGGTAGCTACTGCGCTATGACGCTTCAGCATGGCCGTCATGGTTAAACTGATATCCGCCAGACTACGATCGAATTGCTCCACCGAACAGCCCAAGGACACAGCTTGTAATAAGGACTTACCAATTTGCTGATAAAAACGTGCAGAACCCGCTATTAACTGTGGCTCAAAATAGCTCGGTGGCACATATAAGCTAACTAATAAAGGATAGAGTCTGCCGACTCGATCGCGACTAGGCGCAACACAACCAAGCTGCACCACATCACAACCATGACTGGCAGGCAGCGCAAAATTCCAAATCGGTGCATGAAAAAATAGGCTTTGCTTGGTATCACTCTCTTTAACACTAGGCAAACCTAACTCCAACCAGCGATGCCACCAATTTACTAGTTCTGAACTAAGACGTCGCCGCACAAAATCACCGGCAGCAGGTAGTTTGCCGTACCACCCTAAGGCACGACTCAGATCATCAATACTCGGCGTATAAGCTGAAGATGACATCCCTAGTTTCTCCCCGGACAGACAAAGCTACGCATTTCATTTAAACGGAAAGGACTTTTAGCCGAATAGGCCGTAAACTCCAAGGTGACGCTTCTACCCCCTAAAGAAAAAGTAGCAATGGTTACCTCGGAAGAGCGCCCTTGACGGAGGGACGCACGATCGAGTAGACGATTTAAGGCCCACGGGCCAGAGGTTGATAAACCGGAGCTACCCTGCTGCGTACTGGCACTCATCGACACCTGATTACTACCGCGTTGGCCCGGCCAATCCATGGTCACCCCAACTTGCGGACCATGCTCATAAGTCAACACCTGACCGTCCACATCTAAAATAAATTGCATAATGCCGGGGTCCATATCTAGCGGACGAATGGACACTTTGTAGGAGGGCGCAGGATTACCCGCTGAAAAATACACATCCCGAATCACACTGGCTTTTTCAAAGGAGGATAAGAAACGGGCAATATCACCTTTGCTACCATCAACGCCCGGTTTAAAGCGCCATGGACGTGTACTCATATCGACTAAATGACTGATATTTTTCTGAAAAAACTCATCCATCATCTGCCCATGGCCAAAGAAACGGGCAAAGTCATTAGGTGCAATATCACGTGTCGACTGACTAAAGGGATAGCGTCCCGCAATCGCCTGCCGACAAAAATTGCCCAAAATCGCATCCACATCTTCGCCTACATTTTTTTGCTGCACCGAATTCACTGAGGCTGCCGCCTGCACGGATAAATCATTAAGCATCGAACCAACCGCAGGCGGCAAACGACCTGACTCGGCCTGTAATTTAGAAATTACGTCGGCTGTGGGTAAAGGTGTTTTCGTTCTAAGCGCCGTATCCGCTGCCGTTAAGTAGGTATATAGCTCACTTAATAAGCTCACGGTTGAATCAATTGGCGGGGCGCTATTTTGACCCACGCCGGTCGCCAATTCGCGGTATTGTACAAAGTGACGATCCACCAACTCTTCTAAACGCTCTGGTCCCGCATCAGTGCGCACTAAATTACCGGCACCGACCGGACCAATAATACTGGTCAATGAGGAGGTGGTGCTCGTAGCTCGTTCACGGGCACGATCGACGATGGAGCGCTCATTCTTATCATCGCTTCGTAATAAGGTAGTTTCATTTGCCACGGACTGCACAAAACGGGTTAAGGGCGAATTGGAAGAAGATAAGGTACGTGCCAATTCAATCGCGCCGACCAAGCTATCAGGCACTACCACGGCCACATCGGCTAAAAAAGCATCCCAATGCTTAACGTACTCATTAAAGTAGATCACGCGCACATCTTCGACTAATTTCTTATCACTACCATCAGCGAGCTTCTTAGCTTCAGCATCTAAGACCCATACATCATCCTCTCGCAAACGAATGGTTTCACGCTCAACCCGCTTATCAAAGACATTCCAGTAACCATTAAAAGAGAAAAAAGCCGGCACCCCCTGATTTAAGGGTTTACCACTTTCTCTTTTAAAGACAGAGGCCGCCTGCGAACCGCCCAAACTAATCACACTCATCGGCGTACCGGCTTCGGCGGTGAGAATACGCTCAATCCGGCTATAGGCACGGCGTGCCATCGACACCCGGTTTAAGTTATCGCGCACCTCTGCAACCAACGTCTCATCCTTAGGAAAGGGCGAAACCAAAACACCGCCACCCACCAAATTATCAATATGCTGTTCTAGCAAACGATACTGCTCGGTCGTGAAATTGCTGGGTAATACCGCATTCAAATCCGCCAAAATCCACGTCTTCATATACGAGGCATCGTAGTGCTCAGGCTCATACATCATCAAATACGCCCGCAATGCCTCATACGATAATTCCAAATCCGCAGGACCGGCTTGACGCAAAGAAGCCTCAACCCGTTTTGCCACTTGCGGCAATAAGACATTTTTCAGCGCATCCTGATAAACACTATTGGCAGCCGCCTGGATTTTATTACCTTGATAAAGGCCAAAATGGTAGCTCCAAGGACTGTCATCGACTTTAAAATCAGCGCCATCCGGCAATAACAAGGTACTATTTAAAAAAGGTAAAACCGTCAGCACATCCCCAGTTTGAGTGATCTTAATATCCTCCGACAGCTTTTGTAGTGGTGGTAGTTTGTCTTCAACCTGTGCCAGATAGCTTTTATTTTTAAAATAACTATTACCCCACACCAATAGTGCTACCGCAAAGACAGAGGCCATCACAGCGTAAGCTGTCCATTGAATCTTGCGCTTACGGCGCTCCCACTTAAGATTCAAGCCAGCTAAACCAGCCTCTTGGAACACCACCTCTTGTAGCAGCTTTCTTAGGAAGAAACTTTTACCGCCCTCAGTCGTTGACAGGCCCTGCTGTTGCTGCATACCGTCAAGCCGCATATAGCGTTTTAACTGCGCCGTGACCTTATCAAAACCTAAGCCACCTTGGGTACCACTGGTGAAATACACCCCGCGCGGAATGACTCGTTGCTCGAATTTGGAATTAGAAAAGACATCATTTAAAAAGCTGCCTAAAATCATTCGCAAATTAGCAAACTGTTGTGGTAGGGCATACGCTAGCGCTCTATGCTTTTCATCGCCCGTACGCATCATCACGTCGGGCAATGAGTCAAACAGGCGCTCCTGCAGCAGTAAATACTCTTTATCAAAGGCAGGTAACAACTCAAAGCCTTTAGCTTGCGACTGCTCATAGGGAATGGTAAAGCCCCATACCTGCTGCATTTCCTCCATACTCAAGTCATTGAAATAAGACTCGAAGCCGTTGAGCAAGTCCACTTTGGTGACCAGCACATAAACCGGAAACTCAATGCCCAATTCATTACGCAATTCTTGCAGACGTTGCTTTAACACTAAGGCATGCTGTGCTCTATCCGTCGCATTAGCACTGAGCAGATCGGCAACACTCACGGTTAACATCACGCCGTTAATCGGTTGACGGCCACGGTACTTGGTCAGTAGATTAAGAAAGCCCTTCCACTCTTTTTCATCGCCTGTCGGATCACTTTCATGCGTGGTATACCGTCCTGCCGTATCCAATAACACCGCTTCATCGGTAAACCACCAGTCACAGTTACGCGTACCGCCAACCCCTTTGAGCGCCACCTTACCGAACTTTTCGGCCAAGGGAAAGTTTAATCCTGAATTAATTAAGGCTGTGGTTTTACCCGAACCGGGCGCCCCGATAAAAACATACCAAGGCAATTGATACAGATATTGCTTAGAAAAACGCGCCAAGGGCGAGCGCTCAGCACCCTGTTCAAAGCGTGCATGCTTTAATAAGGTGACGGCCTCATTAAACCGCTCGGCAAGAATCTTAATCTCTTCCTGCTCTGCTGCCGGTAAGTCTTTAATCGCAGCGTCATTTTTAGGTTGACGAATTTTGCCTAACAGCTGTGCATTTAAGCGTCCTTCACGCCATTTACGCCAGATCAGTCTAAGTAGCCAAATCCCGAAAATTGCCCCGATCAAATAAATGCGTACTTGCCTATCCTCTAAGGGATACCATTGCCCCACCGCAATCGATGGGCCAATATACCAGATCAGCCACGCCAAGATAAATAAACCCACAAAAGTCCATAAGCCGCGGCTAAAAATAAAACTTAATATTCGACTGGGTAAATCAAGTAACCAACTCATCGCTGCGGCTCTCTTAACTGACTTTGTTCACTCACGGGTGAGACTAATAAGGTAATTTCAACTCGACGATTTTTAGCACGGTTTTCAGGCGAGTCATTCGGCGCCACCGGCTCTGCCTCACCCCGACCCTCGGCGCGCACTCGATTCGGCTCACGCAAACGGGATTCTAATAAGGCCTTGACCGAATCCGCACGCGCTTGCGATAGCTCCCAGTTCGATGGAAACTGCAGCGTTCTAATCGGCACATTATCGCTATAACCCGTGACCAAAATCGCACCGACCGTGCCATTTAAGGCATCCGCCACGCGGCTTAACACCGGTAAGAACTGTTGTCTTACCTGCACTGAGCCGGACTCAAACAAGCCATCACCTCGGAGCACCACCACACTTCGATCCGCTTCATCACGCACGGTCAATAAATTCTCACGAATTTCAGGAGCTAAAAAAGTGGCCAAACGATCGGGCACCGGTACCGTACGTCGCTCTACTGGCGCCTGTATTTGCATACGTGGTGGCTGCACACGGACAATCTGAGAAAATAACTTATCGGATGAGCTACCCAATAACCAAGAAAAGCCGAGATACGCCAAGATGCCAAAAAACACCACCGCCAGGGCCACCACCCAAAGAGGGATGGGTAAGCGTTTGACCTGATTTAAGATAGCCTCAGCTTGCCAATGGGGTGATAAGGCATGTGGATACTGCCCGCGTACATTTTTGAGGGTTAAGAGCAGGCGTTGCTTTAAGGTTTCTAGCTGCGTGCGGCCGTTATCCATCACCCGATAACGCCCTTCAAAACCCAGCATTAAGCAGAAATACAGTAACTCTAATAAATCAATGTGGGTACTAGGATTTTGTGACAGCTTAGCCAATAACTGGAAAAACTTCTCTCCGCCCCAGGTCTCATTATGAAAGGTGACCAATAAGCTCTTGCCTGACCATTGCCCGTGACCACCCCATGGGGTCAAGGCACATGCCTCATCCAGCGCGGTACAAAGACAATAACGCGCCCCCAGAATGGTTTCATTTGGCACCCCGGCATGCTGCGCTCTTAGCTCAAACTGTCGAATCTCATCGACCAGTCGCTCACGCAACAAGTCCAAATTCTCATGCGATTTGGAGTTTCTAAGCTGAGGAATCAACACCAATAAAGGATTGGCGGCAGCCACTAAAGGGTTAGAACCACTGATAACATAATCGTCCGGGCGTAGCTCATTCGCCTGTGCGGACTGAAAAACACCGGCCGCTCCCCACGGCCCCATTTTAGAATCGCTATAGTCTGAAGAAGACATTTTGCCTACCTATTTTTATTACGTACGGCCCAGAACTCCATTTCTAACCCTGGAAACTCGCCCGCCAAATGCAAAGCTAAAACACCTGATCTGGCAAACTGCTGCCATAAATCACCGCTTTGTTGGAATGCAAAATAAACATAACCGGAGTGATACGGTAATTGCGGTGGAATTTGCTCCACACTTTGTACATTCACACCCGGCAATTGCAAATGCACCAGATCACGAATCCGCTCAACCGGACCGAATTTTGCTTGTGCCGGGAAGTGCTTACGTAAACTATCCATGGGCATATCGGCTTTGACCCCGAGAATAAATTCCGCTTGCTTAATTAGGTTCAGATCCGTTAATTGAGCTACCCGTAAACCATGCCCTTTATCCACAAACTCAATGACCTCATAAGGATCATCCAAGACAATATTCAAGGCCGCATTTAACTGCCCCATCAACGGCGCAAAAGAGGCCTGCAAATCATCATGGTCATAGTGTGCGAACTGCTCCATGGCGCGCTGCTCACTTAAAAACACCGCCATTTCATTTAATAGCATTTGTAAGTTGCAAAAAAAGCCTTCGGGGTGATGATAATTCGAGCTAAGTAAATGATGAAAATAGGCGTGATAACGATTAATCACACTTAACATCATCATTTGGGTCAATGAACTACTGCCATTTTGTATGGCTGAAGCGGATAAGCGACGGGATAAACGCTTAACCTGCTCGTTTAATAAATCCACCGCCGTGACCAGAAAACTCAACAGATTATTTTTAACTTCAATAAAGTTTAAGGTCGGTGGAATATAAGCTGTATCAATGACTAAGGCATTTTTACTATCGCGCCCCTTGATTCGCGCAATCGGCAAAAACTCATAATTGGCGTCCACTTGACTTGCTAATAGCAAACGAATTTGCAAACGCCCCAACTGCAAATTAACCGCACCCAAGGTAGTATCGGTCGTATCCACAATCTCCTGCTCCGTCACCGCATAACGTGCCAGCAAATCTTCACCTTCTTCAAAGGCAACCTGCTGTCTAGAGGCTTGACGTGTAGGAATGGCCACACCGACCAATTCATTGCTAACCGCCTGTGGAATCGCTAAGGACACGGGCGGTGTGGACTCATCTACTACAAAGCTGGTGCCATCTTTAAAAAAGCCTTTAGCCCGTGTCAGCGTCACACGACCTTGAGCAAAACCCTCCGTGTCTAACTGCAACTCACTAAAGCCCCAAAAATAATGATCTGCCTGCTGTGAGCGAGCCACCAATTGACGCTCTAAATAGCGCTCTTGTTGTTGGAAATGCTGAGGCCGCAAAAACATGCCTTCAGACCAAATCACTTTATCAAAACTATTCATACTTAATTTAAATTTAAACTACTATCTTTGTCTTTATTTTTGCTCTGCTGGTCTGATTTGTAAGGCATTACGCTCGACATCGACTTTAATCACAGCGGCACTTGGTGAAAACTGCCAAAACTTATAGATATTGGTGCTTTTAGCCGCAGGCAGTTCAACCGTCATACGCCATTGACTGTTGTCCAGATCACGATAGGCCGCCACAATGCCCAACACCTTAGCGTCGACATTGCCATGAGCCGTAATGCGCTCCGTTTTACCCGGGGTCAAAATCACGGAATTCACATTGAGCAGCTGATCACCGAGGGCGGCACGCGCATCTTTCTGTAAGGAAAAAAAGTCACTTAACTCAAAGGCATTTGTTGTTTTTAGCTCATACACCGTGACTTTAATGGGTGAAGGCTGATGACGACCACCGGAATTCACATTCTTTGCTGCGCTTAACTCAACCACATACGGCACCGCCAACTTAGACTCCGTGGCTGCACAACCCGCCAACAACACCGTACCGGTCAAGGCCGCCACAGCCAAACTTTTTCTACACATCATCTGCATCATTGCACCTTCTTCACAAGCACTCTGTCTTGTAAAACATTCATGACTATTAAATAAAACCGTAACAATCGGACTTTAGAATGGTTAAGCGATTAAGCTATCCCACTTGTTGGTTTTCTATTATCAACAAGAATTATTACAAGAACATTTCTAGTACAAGATCATGATGTTTATGCAAAAAAGACTTACACTGATGATTAGCGGCGCTGCCCTCAGCGTCTTATTAAGCGCTTGTGCAGGCACTTCAAAGGCACCTGAAGCCCCTAAAATGACGCCAGCGGAAACCATTTTGTTAGAACAAATTGAAACGCAATTCCACGAGGGCGATTACAAAAAAGTCATTGCAACCATCAAGCAAGCGCCTGAAACCAGCCTAGGCGGTCAGGCTTTTCGTACGGAGGCTTTAAAATACAAAGCCTTTAGTGAATGCGTCAGTCGTCAGCCACGCAACTGCCGCAACAGCTTTAGACAGTTGTTAGAATTGGATCCTAGCTTTGAGCTAAGTCCAGCTGAGGTCAATCATCCGCAATGGGGTAAAGTCTATACCGCTGAAAAGAAACGCGCTGATGCCGCGATGGCTAAAGCACAAAAGAACGGCGCTTTAGAAAAAACGACCACGATGCCGCGCTCAGAAATTCGGGTCGGTCCACGCCAGCGTCCTAACACCAATGCCAAAAGCAATTAATGCAGGACGCAGCAACGCAGACGCTACTCATTTACTGGCACCATGAAAATTACGGTTCACAATCAATCTAAGTCATTTGAGCGAAGTTTTGACCTAGTCAGCCCGGGCTTAACCATCGGCAGAAGCCCGGAAAATCATATTGCCCTAGCGGATCCCTCCCTCTCTATCAGCCTGTTTCAAGCGGCGATCACAATAGATGATGCGGCTCAGATTAGCATTCGTAATTTGGCGCTGACACCGATTCTAGTTGGCAACCACAACCTCAAAGTGGGTGAGACTATGGTCTTAAAAAGCGACAGTGAGTTTAGTTGCGGTGATTTTTATTTTAATATTAGCGTAACTGAAAGCAATAGCTTGGCGCCACAAGTGCCCCCTGCACAGCAAGCCACTCAACGCCCGCTCAAAGCACCGACGGTGATGCCGATGCCGGGTACTGTCGAGATGCCGACGGCGACGCACCACCTTGCTCCAAATCCCGTCGCAGTGGCGCCGCTTGCGGAAATCATTAATCTGAGCCCCCAGCAGCCAGTGCCTGAACAAAATTCCGTGTTTGAGCCCTTAGTTGAGGCAACTACTGAACTAAGGAGTGATATCGAGCCATCACCCCCGCCGTTCACCGAACTCGGCACGGCGACTCAGCTAGCATCTGAATCCGCTGCCGACAACAGCGCCTCCATTTTTGATAGCTTATTTGATGGCGCTGGTGTTGTACCCGTAGGAGCAAGCGACATCAATTATGATATCCACCCCTTTGATATGACTTCAGGTACTGTCCGTAATAGCCATGATCCCCTGGCTGAATTACAGGGCATTGCCTTAGACGATAATCTTAGTAAGGACCCGCTAGAGCGCCTCAGCCGCGACGGCATTGAGCATCAGAAAAAAGATATTTTGCAAGACCAGCGCCCCAGCACCCTACTACATGCGAATGAGCAAGAGCTAACAAGCAATCATGCCACGCTCGATCATTTGGACACGATTCTACTTGAGCTAGCTCAACAAAAACGACTCGGGAAATAGCAATTTCCCGAGTCACATCATAGAAGAAATGGTGTACAGCTAGTTTACAGCACCTTAACCTGAATGCTTTTTAAGCCCTCTATGCTGCCGACCATCACATCACCCGGCTTGACCGCACCCACACCCTCTGGGGTACCGGTATAAATCAAATCACCTGGGTGTAACTCGACGTACTCGGAGAGGCGTGAAATCACCTCAGACAGGTTCCAAATAAGCTCATTTAAATCAGCCTCTTGTACGGTATCGCCATTAAGTTGGAGCTCGATTTTGCCTGCGTTTTTACTACCAGCAAGGGCTTTAGGACTAATCTCCCCGATAACCGCAGCCTGATCAAAGGCTTTGGCCATCTCCCACGGCTTACCACCCTTTTTAAAGTCATTTTGTAAATCACGCCGCGTCATATCCAAACCGGCAGCAAAACCGTAAATATAGTCTTCAGCCTGCGCCACGGGGATATGTTTGCCTTGCTTGCCAATCGCCACCACCAACTCAAATTCATAATGCAAATTTGAGGTTTTGCTCGGATACTGAATCGTGGCGATAGTACCCTCTTTAGCAATCACAAAGGACTCCTGATCATTTGCTTTGCTAAAGAAAAAAGGTGGTTCCTTATCCGGATCGGCACCCATCTCACGGGCATGACTGGCGTAATTACGACCAACGCAATAGACCCGACGTACGGGGTACTTAGCCTTCTCACCAACCACTGGCACCGCAACTCGCTCAGCCACTTCAACAACATAGGACATGATTCTGCTCCACAAAAAATTTGAAAGATTAGTATCCCATCAGTGTATACCGAGCCGCGCCTCGACGCCATTCACCACAGCCTTTTGTTTTAAGTTCAACTGTAGTGAAAGACAAACTCACTATCTTCAGCGCTTAAGCTTAAACGCTGAATTGCATCACCCGCCATCGCCGCTTCTAAGATACGACGACTGACTTTAGGTAAGACAGAGCTATTTAAAATCGCATCAACCATACGACCGCCTGACTCCACTTCGGTGCACCGATCCACAATTAACTGCACTGCTTCCGGCGCCACCACTAACTCAATCCCATGGTGCTCAGCCAAACGCTTCTGAACACGCGCCAACTGCAAGTCCACAATTTTAGCCAGCATATCATCAGATAGTGGGAAGTAGGGCACCACTGCCAAACGCCCCAACAAGGCGGCCGGAAAAACGTTCAGTAAGGGCTCACGCAAGACGGCGGCCAGTCCTTCGGCATCCGGCATCAATTCAGGGTCTTTACACACCTCCATAATGCGCTCTGTGCCCACATTGGAGGTTAAGATAATCACCGTGTTTTTAAAGTCGATGTAGCGCCCCTCGCCATCTTCCATCCAGCCTTTATCAAAGACTTGGAAGAACATTTCATGCACATCTGCATGCGCTTTTTCCACTTCATCTAAGAGCACCACGCTATACGGACGACGACGTACCGCCTCCGTTAGAACACCACCCTCACCGTAACCTACATAGCCCGGAGGGGCGCCTTTTAAGGTAGAAACAGTGTGCGCTTCTTGAAACTCGCTCATATTAATCGTAATTAAATTCTGCTCACCACCATACAGCGTTTCTGCCAGCGCTAAGGCGGTTTCCGTTTTACCTACACCGCTAGGGCCACAAAGCATAAAGACGGCGACCGGCTTGTTCGGATCAGTTAATTTAGCACGCGAGGTTTGAATACGTTCGGCAATCGCTGTTAGGGCATGTGATTGGCCAATCACACGTTGTTCCAAGGTCGTGGCTAAATGCAAAATCGAGTTCGCTTGATCTTTGACCATGCGACCGACCGGGATGCCTGTCCAATCAGCCACCACTGCGGCTACGGCAGCACCATCGACTGCCGGGAAAATCAATGGCTGCTCACCCTGCTGACTTAATAACTCCTCTTGCAATTGCTGCACCCGCTGCAACATCTCCGCACGCGCTTCCTCACTTAACTCCGACGCCTCTCGTAGGCTACGACGTAGCTCAAACAGCTCCGATGCCAAGCGCTGCTCAGCCTCCCATGCCGCCTGTAAAGCAAGCTGTTGGGTCTCGGCCTCCTTAAGCTCCTGCTCAATTGCTTCAATGCGTGCTGCCTCACCCAGGCCCAAGGCTAATTCTCGTTCAGCAATGCCTTTTTCTACCGTCAAATGCTCAATCTTACGATTCAAATCCTCCAAGGCAGCAGGTTGTGCATATTGGCTCACCGCGACCCGCGCGCATGCCGTATCTAATAAAGCAACGGCTTTATCCGGTAGCTGACGTGCTGGAATATAACGATGCGATAGCTTAACTGCTGCTTCTACCGCCTCATCAAGCAACAGCACTTGGTGATGTGCTTCTAATTTATCGACTAAGCCACGCAACATAATCAGTGCTTTTTTCTCATCTGGCTCATGCACTTGGATGGTTTGGAAACGGCGCGTTAAGGCAGGATCCTTTTCAATGTATTTTTTGTATTCCGCCCAGGTGGTGGCACCAATGGTGCGCAACTCACCCCGCGCCAAGGCAGGCTTCAGTAGATTGGCGGCATCACCAGTACCGGCAGCACCACCCGCACCGATCAAGGTATGAATCTCATCAATAAATAAGACAATGGGCTTTTCACTGGCTTGCACCTCATCAATCACGGCACGCAAACGGGACTCAAACTCACCTTTCATGCTGGCGCCTGCTTGCAGTAAACCAATATCTAAGAGATACAGCGAAATATCACGTAATGATTCAGGCACATCGCCCTTGGCCAAACGTAAGGCAAAGCCCTCGACCACGGCCGTTTTACCTACCCCCGCTTCACCCGTTAATAAGGGGTTATTTTGACGACGACGCATCAGAATATCCACCATCTGACGGATTTCTTCATCACGCCCAGAAACGGGGTCAATTTCATTATTGCGTGCACGCTCGGTCATATCGACCGCGTATTGCGCCAAGGCGGAGGGCTGTCCGCCCCCGCCTGTACTGGCTGCGGCAGTGCCGATTTCGTCTGTTCGCAAAGCCGCCGTTTGATGATCCTCGGCAGAGCCTTTAACAATCTGATTTAGCTTATCCGCCAGCACATCGGGAATAATTTTTTTAAAGGCGGGACTAATCCCGTACAACACATTGCGTGAGGAATTACTTTTTAAAATACCGAGCATTAAATAAGCACTGCGAATCCGTGCATCACCATATTTTAGCGAGCCGTAGACCCATGCCCGCTCAGTGGCGTTATCAATATGTTCTGACAAATCAGAAATTGAGCTAGCGCCCTGTGGCAGCTCCTCAAGCGCAACGATAATCCCCTGCTCTACATCCTCAGGACGGATTTCAAAATAGCGTAAGATTTTTTGTATATCAGTATCATGCTCATGCATCAATTGGTGCAACCAATGCACTAATTCCACATAGGGATTGCCACGCAATTTACAAAAAGCAGTTGCCCCCTCAAGCGCTCGATAGAGGGTAGGATTTAATTTGGCAAACAGATCAGCACGATTAATTTCTGACATCTTAAACTCTTAACAAACTTGATACAAAAGCACAATAATGAAGCTGATTTTAAAGCCCCAATCTTGCACTTTGATGACAGTTCTTAGATTCATCAAATTGCAATAATTATTCGCTAAACTGCACGCTTCACTGTGTTGTTGCATATGAGCGAAAATCGTACTGTCACCACCCCCAAGGATCTCGTTGCGCTAAATGACTATTGGCACACACTCGAAGCCGATCCCTACGCCCATAGTTTTTATCAAGTACTGCGTTTTATTGACGCACGTAGTGATTTATTAAAACCTATCGGCCGTAACAGCCTGCCTAAGCATGAACCGGTTAGGCTGCGCCAAGAGCCGTCCATGTCGTTTGCGCCCTCTAACCTCACCAAGGTGGAGCGCAAACCCGGTCGTCCTAGCACCATCTCGATTTTAGGCTTTGGTCTCTTCGGTCCCAACGGTCCGCTGCCTTTACATATTACTGAATATGTGCATGAGCGTATCCATCATCATAAAGATCATACGCTGTCAGCCTTTGCGGATATTTTTCATCATCGCTTAATCACCTTGTTTTACCGGGCCTGGGCCGACTCACAAACCACTGTTAGCTTGGACCGCAAAAACTCCGCCTTTAGTCGCCATGTTGCTAGTTTAATCAGTATGGGCATGGACTCCCTGTTGGAGCGCGATGCCATTTATGATCATGTGAAATTTTATTTTGCCGGTCATTTAGCGCGCCAAAGCCGGAATCCCGAGGGCCTAGTCTCGATACTTAAGCGCTTTTTTGGTATAGAGGTAGCGCTAAAAGAGTTTATTCCACAATGGATTGAACTTCATCCCGAACACCAAATTCAACTAGGCCAAAACCCAGTCGCCCTTGGTAAGGATACGATTTTAGGCAGTAAAGTCAAAGATGCACAGCATAAATTTCGTTTAGAACTGGGTCCCTTGTCCTTGGCGCAATACCGTCGTTTTTTTCCTCAAGCACAACAATCCAAGGAGCTAGTCAGTTGGGTACGTCAATACATTGGCATTGAGCTAGCGTGGGATGCACGTTTATTATTGGATAAAGATGAGATTCAAGGGCTACGCCTAGGTCAAGGTGGTCGTTTGGGCTTAGAGAGCTTTTTAGGTCAGCGCAACCCAGAACGCGGTCATTTTGGGGAATTAATTATTGATTATGAGGCACGTCAAGGCTCGGCCTAAAAAAAGAGCGCCCTACAGCGCTCCCTCGGACTCTGTCCCTAGCCAGAGCTTAATACGCATACACTCGCACTAAGCGTCAGCTTGCGCCTTTGCCGCTTCCAGTTCCTCGATCATGATTTCACGAATTTTGAATTTCTGAATCTTACCGCTGGCCGTCATCGGAAACTCTTCCGCGAAGCGAATGTAGCGTGGGATTTTCTGACGAGAAATTTGTCCGGCACAAAACTCCTTCACCTCTTCCTCGCTCAGGCTGGCGTTTTCTTTGAGCATAATCCAAGCACATAGCTCCTCACCATAGACCTCATCAGGCACACCTACCACCTGCACATCTTGAATCGCCGGATGGGTGTATAAAAACTCCTCAATTTCACGTGGGAATAAGTTTTCACCACCGCGAATCACGAGGTCCTTAATTCGACCCACGATATTGCAATAACCGTCTTCGTCCATCACGGCTAAGTCACCCGTGTGCATCCAACGTGCCTTATCAATCACTTCAGCCGTTAGCTCAGGCTCACCCCAATAACCCTGCATAACAGAATAACCACGTGTACATAGCTCACCCGAGACACCACGCGGCACAATCCGACCTAATTCATCAATAATTTTCACTTCCACATGCGGGTGAATGCGACCCACGGTACTGACGCGCTTATCTAATGGATCATCCACATCCGACTGCATACTCACGGGTGAGGTCTCAGTCATGCCATAACAAATGGTCACTTCACGCATATTCATCTCATCGACCACACGACGCATCACCTCCATCGGACATACCGAACCTGCCATCACCCCCGTACGTAAGGAACTAAGATCAAAGGACTTAAACTCTGGATGCTCCAACATGGCAATAAACATGGTCGGTACACCATAGGCGGCGGTACATTTTTCCTCTTCGATAACCTTTAGGTTATCCGTAGGATTAAACACGGGACCATGATAAACCATCGCCGCACCATGGGTGACACACGCTAGATTACCAATCACCATACCAAAGCAATGAAATAACGGCACCGCAATAGAAACTCTATCAGCTGGACTTAATTTGATTTTTTCACCAATAAAATAACCGTTATTTAAAATATTATGGTGCGTTAAGGTCGTACCCTTTGGTGAGCCAGTCGTACCAGAAGTAAATTGAATATTAATCGGATCATCAAACTGCAGCTCTTGACCAACCTCCTGCAAGGCCTCTAACTCGGCCGCAGTCGGCTCCACCAACAGATCCTTATAGTTGAGGATACCAGTACTCGGATCATCCTCCAGCTTAATCACATAACGCAAGCTAGGCACATTAGCCGAGCGCAATTCACCCAGTGGAGCGTCCTTAAGCTCAGGTACCACATCGTAGACCATGGACTCATAATCACTGTCTTTAAACGAGGAAATCAACACTAGACCAGCACATGAGACCTTATTAAGCGAGTACTCCAACTCCTTACGACGATAAGAAGGGTTCAAGGTAACCAGAATAATTCCTGCCTTTGCCGTGGCGTATTGAATCACAGTCCACTCGGCTGAGTTAGTCGCCCACAAAGCTAAGCGGTCACCTCGACGAAAACCCAAACGACGTAAGCTGCAGGCCACACGATCCACCTGATCGCGTAACTCCTGGTAGGTGTAACGAATGCCTTGCTGGCGCGATACCAGTGCCAACTGATCAGCATACTTCGTGCTTGCCTCATCGAAGTTTTGACCAATGGTCTGACCCAATAAAGGCGTATCGACTGCACCATGTACATAGCTTAGTAAAGTCATCTATCTCCCCTAAAAAATTCTGTCCGTTTTAACGAGTTATCTCATCATGTGCATAATGATAATACGGGCATATCATAATAAATAATGAATAAAAATTTAGTCATATAAAAGACTAAGCTTGTTATATTATAAAAACTTACCAATCACCACCCATCTTGGTAAAGCGCTCTATATCTCGCCGTCGGCGCTTAGTCGGTCGGCCACCACGCAACTGTTGCGCCGGTTCGGGTGCAAAGCGGTGTTGCTCGGCGCGACGTTCACGCTCGGCAATACTCGCAGCTGTTTCTTCATACAATTGCTGTGCGACAGGTGCCGGACCACGCACCTGACTTAAGCCCTTAACCACCACTGTTTTATACTCGCGTGGCATTTTAATCAACACCGTATCGCCGATTTTAACTTCACGCGCCGGTTTAATATTTTGCCCATTAATTTGCACGCGATCCTTATTAATATTATCCACCGCGATGGAACGGGTCTTAAAAAATCGGGCTGCCCATAGCCACTTATCAATACGCACTTTCTCAGCTTCCATACCCTCTGAACTCTCCAAAAAAGCATTGCTTCTTAGTCTATATTACAATAGCAAGGCGCATCATTTCATCTTCTGTTACTGCCATGCTGTTGCCCGAACTTCGTGACTTAGATTTATCGCCCCCTTATTATGATCATTGGCGTGCATTCATTGAGACCACTTTACTCGAAATGGCTAAGTTCCACTCAGTAAGTGAGCTGCTCAACCATCTTAAGGCCAGCGACTTTACTAAACACTTTGTGCCTCAAGCTGCCTTACCAGTGGGCGTTGCCTATGAAAGCTTTATTTATGACACCGATGGCATACCCACACGGGACGGACCACACGACTACTTTAATGCCTTATGTTGGTTTTTATTTACTCATTCAAAAAGCCAGCTTAATCGTGTGCAAGCCGCACAAATACGCCAGGATGGGGTCTATCAACAACGCGGTGCCGTACGTGATGCGATTACCATTATTGATGAAAACGGTCTGTTATTAGCCTGTTCTGATAGCTTATGGGAGGCCTTAGCGCAAAAGCAATGGCAGCGCGCTTTTGTGGCGCTAAGAGAGGAGTGGCAGCACAGTCAGGCGGTGATTTTCGGGCATGCTTTGATGGAAAAGCTACTCAAGCCCTACAAAGGCATTTGCGCCCATGTCATTCGCATCCCACCGCCAATGGGGACATTAGATTTAAACGTCGTCGATCGCTGGCTGAGCGCTTTTCTGAGTGCTGACAAGCTAGCCACCAAACCCTATATCCCGGTACCAATTTTCGGCATCCCGGGTTGGCACCCGCAGCAACAAGCAGCAGGTTTTTATGAAGATAAGACGGTCTTCAGACCACCGCGTATTCGCTAAAAAAGACTGTCCACCTTGGATAGACGATGCATCCGCTGAATCCGTGCCGCATCTTCCTCACTACTACGAATGGAGTGACTTACAAAGTCTAGATGCTCACCCATCACCGTTTTAGCGCGCTCAGGATCATGGTTAACAATGGCTTGCATCACGGCCTCATGCTGTTCAGTTAAATGGCGATGATTTTTAACATCATCCATGGTGAACATTAAACGACGATTTTCTTTAACGGTTGAAAAGACTAAATCAAATAGACCGCGCATAATCTGTAGCAGCACCAAATTATGCGATGCCTCAGCAATCGCTAAATGAAAGCGCGCATCCGCCTGCGCCGCCTCCTCCATTTCACCGCGTTGCTGGTGCTTTAGCATAATATCAAGGCATGTTTGAATTTTGCGCTTATCCTCAGGGGTTGCGCGTTGCGCCGCATACCAAGCCGTACTGATTTCCAAGGCATGCCTCGCCTCAAGTACATCATAACGATAATGCGGATCATCGCTTAAGAGTGTGGTGAGCGTAGCAAAACTCTGTGAGGGCCAGGTCATAATATCGGTCTGCACAAAGGTACCACCCCCGGGTCTAGTCACCACTAAGCCCTGACTATTTAAGGCCCGAATCGCCTCGCGCACAGCCGAACGTGAAACCTCAAACAACTCAGCCAGATCGCGCTCTGATGGCAAGCGTTCACCAACCGCCAATTGACGTGCTTGGATCAACTGCTTAATTTGATCCTTTATTTTGTCGGCAACACGAGTAAAATTATTTGTCATGAGCGCTCCCATCGCAGGGCGTAGTGATAATAAAGCGGCAAAGGTAGGGGCATATTATAGGCTAAGTTTGAAGACTTCGCTAAAGCGCACATTCTGTTCTTTTGATTAAAGCTAAAAGCGGCTAAACTAACGCTTTATATGGTACAAGAAAGGGGCTGACGCCCCTTTCTTGTAAAACCCGATCAGTCTATTTCGATACGTACCGGATTTGACGAGTCGGGATCAAATCCTTCCATAAAAAAGCTTGCCAAGCCAATTGAACGGGTGCTTTTAATGCGAGCTTTAATACTGCTTTTATCACCCTTTAGGATCTCGATAATTTTTGCGCAAGCCTTTTGGCTATTTTGAAAGAGCGGATATTCAGTACACTCACCTAAATCCTTATCCAACTTATGGCTGTAGGCTTTTGCCAACGCTTTTTCATCGCCATTACTTGGTACAGGCACGCCATTATAGCGTTGCTGCAACTTCACTAATCGTTTCACCATGCCCAAGTCTTTGGCATCAATATCTAATTGATTAAAGCGGATATCTTCAATTGAACGTAAAAGTGCAAAAGGGTTAAAACTGCGATCATTAACCCCTTTACTTTCAAACTCCTGTAACAGCAGTTTGATCGGGTAAGTATTGCTGATTTTTAGAGCAGCATTACCTTGCAAAAACTCTTTAGCAGAAAAATCTACATTAATAGCGCCATTACTTCTGCTATAGTTCAGATCGGTTTTTACGCTCAAATCGGCCGGTGCTGTATTGGGCATCCCTGATTTGGCACCCCAACCGAATAATAACCAATCCGGTGCATAACCGCGCGCATCCTTAATACCTGCAGCCTGAATATCAAAACGTAGTTGATTTTCGCTATTATCAAATTCTTTGATTATAACCTCATCAACAAACACCTCATCAGCCAATCTCAGTCCTGAAATCGTGACCCTTTTAAGTGGCGTGGCAGATACTTTATCCCAAGACACCTGAGAGGCAATGCCTTTCTCATTCACAAATTGCTGCAATCTCTCTTCCGCTGCACGAGAAGCGTACCATGAGCCGCCAAACCAAGCTCCTAACAACAGAATTAAAATAGCAACGACAATAATAGAAAGCTTTTTGCTGTTCATTTTAAATCCTCATTATCCCTTCTTAGTATCTGTTTGCATCTTTTATCAAACGTTGCGCTTCCTCAGCGGTCCAGTCCGGCAAGCCGAAACGGATTCTGGCAATGGTTTGAGGATCTTGCAAATCGGCACACATATCTTGCGCGCATTTAAATACGTCTTCTGCCTTTAAAGTGACTTCCGTCAATGCTAAACCGTCCTTATCGGATTCGGTCGGGCTGAATACCTGCTCGCCTTTAATCCAATACCAGCCTTTTTCTAAAGGTAGCGACAAGGTCATGCTATAAGGCCAAACCACCTGAGCCTTACCATCCTTTACCGCGTCCACTCGCACTAAGCTGGATAAGGTGGCCGGATTCCCTTTAAGCATGCCCAGGTACTCATCACTGCCTACGTCAATATTTTCATAAATATTCGCTTGGACATTATCCGGCGTACTCCAATCCAAGGCTTCAAGCTTCCTATATTCGGCAAACTGTTTTTGAGCTTCATAGCCTTTTTCTTGACGTATACGTCTTTCTTCTCTTTCTTTTGCTTCACGTATACGTCTTTCTTCCCATTCCTTCTCTTGTTGGATTCGTCTTTCTTCTCTTTCTTTTTCTTCAGCTAATCTTTTTTCTCTCTCAAACAGTTGATTTCTCGGATCAAATATAGTCGACTTTTTCCATGGACCTGCAGCATAGACTTCAGCAAACTTTTTGCCATAGCGTCGTTCTCTACCATATTCTATGAAATACAACTTTTCTTCTAATGTATTGTCGTCAAGTCCTTTTTCCAGACCGTCAACAAAACTGAGTCGCAATCCATAAAACTGCCCATGGCTTCTTTGTTGATAAAACTCAATTGCTGTATCCAACTGCTTTTGAATGGTATCAGTTTTTCTAAAATCCTCCATCCGATCAGTAAGGATTAATCCGAACCCTTCGGGCTCAAACATACCGAAACCGGCTTGGTCTTTAAATCTCGCCGTCAAGAAATAATGAGCGTTTAATTCTTTACTTGAACCGATACCGAAATATAATCTACGGTGTTCTTGAAATAAGTCTTTACTTGTCTTGAATAGTTGCAGTTCTTGAGGGCCTGTAATTTTTGTCTCAAATTCAAAAGGCAGGCCATGCTTAAATACAAAACTCTTTTTTTCGTAAAGCACCTTACCGTCAGTGCGCTCAACAATCAGCGTTCCTGTACCATTCAGGTAGCCATTTTGATCACAAGCGATATCCCGGGTTTTAAACTGAATATATTGCTCTTGCTCTTTAAAATCAAAAAAGCTCATCATCTTACAACCGTCTTGATTTTCCTTCGTTTGGAAGTTGGCAAGAATTTTTTGACGCTCTTCCTCAGAGATAGGCTGCCAACCGGCCACGGCAAAGGATTGCATCATGCTTTCTGAAGTCGCTTCTTGTACCGGAGCCGGCTCAGCTGCAGTTTCAGCAGCGACTATCTCAGCAGACTTATCCGCCTCGGCTGTCGGTTCTTTGACTGCCTCTGTTACCTTAGTCTCCTCGGTTGCAGCTGCTTCAGTGGTCTCGGCTACAGCCGGTGCTTCGGATTCAGACACTGCAGCATCCTCTACCTTTGCCACCTCGTCTTCCTCCTGCGCCAAAGCTTCAGCTGCACTTGGTGCAGCAGCTTCCACAGCAAAAGCCCATTCTCGACCCTTATCCGTATTGCCTTTTAAAGCGACCCTATTTTGCGCATCTACATAAGACCACGCCAGCGTTTCCGCTTGCGGACATAGTTGTTCGAAAAGACTGCCTAATTTCGGGAAAAGTGCTTTTAGACCATCTTCAGAGGCATTGGCACCGGCCTGAAAACGTAAGCTCAAATCTTTTTTACACCAATTCGATTCAGTGGCATTATCTGCAATAATCACCAAATCTTCTTTCTTTGAATAAGCGACTTGATACGATTCCTCTGCCCAAGCCAAGGTGGTCGATAGCCCCATCAGGGCAAGCGCTATCTTTTTAAGCATAACTATCCTTTAAAGCGTCGAGATATTAAATAAAGTTTAATAAGAGGCCTATTAGTAATACTTGGGCGATTACAAATCGTCCAAATTCACACCTTGTGATTTAGGCTGCGTTGTCGTACCCGATGATTTAGCCGGTAGATCATCTAAATTCACGCCGGAAGAAGTAGATTTTTCAACCGTTTTATCCGCTACTGTTTCCGTCGCTTTGCTTGTAGCCGGTTTAGTTGTTCTTACTTTTCTCGTAGTGCTCGGTGCTTTATAAGTCTTGGCATTTTGAACTAAACTGCCATGAACATATCCCAATCTTTTGCCACTCGTATCACTAATCGCAATCCAGTTATTTTCTGTACGACCTAGAGCAAAAAAGCGTTGACCCGCCTTTAATGTTCCTATAATCATGGTTTGGTCATTAGGTGCAATACGAACATTAGCGGTTTTGACAAAAACATAGTTTTCATTGATAGGGGTAATGGCGACCTGCTCAACTTTATCGGTGTTTTTTAATCCTAAATCCGCCAAAAAACTGTCAAGCGTTGCACATCCTGTTAAGAGACTGCCTCCTAATATTGATGCTAAAAGTAATTTTCTATAATTCATCATCCGTCCTTTGTCTATGTGTCGTAATCCGGTACTGACTTTTTAATTAAAAATCACAAACCACTACATTTTAATCATGAATTGTTACAGCTTAAATGAGCTTCGCTCATAATAGCAATATTCTGAAACACTTGCAAAGATGATTAATCACAACTTTGTGCAAATCGAGTAGGGTGAGGTTTGCACCTCATC
>NZ_KV792929.1:0-713 GCF_001808335.1 Oligella sp. HMSC05A10
AAAAAAAGTGGTAACGCCATCTCGACGCAAAGAGATGGCGCAACGCGCGGTCACGCAATTTAGAGCGAGTATACGAGTGGCATGCGAGGTATTTAGCATCAGCCAAAGCTGCTATTACTACCAGCCTAGACAAGCCGGTGAGAATGAGGTCATTGCTGACTGGTTGATTCGATTAACCACCGCTCAACGTAACTGGGGCTTTGGCCTATGTTTCCTGTATTTACGTAATATTAAGGGCTTTAAATGGAACCACAAACGAGTCTATCGAATCTACCGCGAGCTCGAGTTAAACTTGCGTATCAAACCTAAGAAACGCATTGTACGTGAGCGTCCTGAGGCGCTCGGTGCAACCACTGCGATCAACCAAGTATGGTCAATGGATTTTATGCATGACCAACTGGCTGACGGTCGCTGCTTGCGTCTCTTTAACGTGATTGATGACTTTAACCGTGAGGGTTTGGGCATAGAGGTGGACTTCTCTTTGCCTGCAGAGCGAGTCACGAGAGTGTTGGATCAAATCATCGAGTGGCGAGGCAAGCCTGCGTGCCTACGGTGTGAAACGAAGTTCGGCGTTAGCCATAATGGGCCGGAATACATTAGTAAAACACTCCTAGCGTGGGCAGCTAAGCGGCATATCACGTTGATTCACACTCAGCCCGGTAATCCACAACAAAACGCGTATGTCGAGCGCTATAATCGGACGGTACGTTATG